>CAMWLD010000293.1 GCA_947175005.1 uncultured Ruminococcus sp.
ATATTCCTCGAAATCGGAGGGGTCTTCTATTGCCTCGGGCAATAAAAAAGCGCATTACAGTGCGTTGTCATCGAAATTTTTATGAAGCCTTGCATACAAAAACTCACTGCCCTCGGGGAGATATTCCCAGCCGATCTCACGGGCAAATGCCGCAGCCTCGTCTCCCGCAGGGGCTTCGATAAAATAAGCGGACTCCAGGGAAAAATTATCCGCAATGTAATGAAAGCCGAAATATCCCACCGCAAAGATCAGCAGGGAAATAACCGTGTACAGCTTATTGTTCGGGTCGACCGGGGGACGTCCCTCGTCCTCATCCCCGTCCGTATCCGCATTTTCTGAAACGCCGCCGTTATCGGGAGCATCTGCGCTGTCCGTTTCGTGAGCAGCAGCCTTATTTTCGGGATCGCTGTCCTCAACAGTCAGTGCGTCCTCAATGTCTTCGGCTTTTTTGCTTTCCTCCTGCATAAAACCTCTCCTTAAAATTCACATAAAATCAAACAAAAAATAACCGATACAATAAATATTTACCAAAATCCCGCTCATTATCAATTTGTTCTGCTTCTTGCCTGTGAAAGCTTGTCCGCGAAGATCTTCAGTCTCCGTTTTTCGTCCTCGGCCTCGGGGGACATTTTTTCAAAGGGATAGTCCGCCGCATATCGCACCGCCTCGCAAAAGCCGTCCACATCACTGTTTGAGGGAGTAAATGTGGTAAACAGATCATAGAAGCAGTAAACGCACACTCCCTCGCCCACACTTTTGCAGATCGCCTTGGTAAGGTCTAAAAGCTCCTCGGCAGTCTTCACAAAGCCGTGATCTATAAGTCCCTCAAAAGCAGCTTTCGAGCCGGATAATTCGGCGGCTTTAAAGAGATATTCACGGCACATTTCCATTTGCACCGAGTCGTTTTCATTCACCGCCGCAGACACTATAAATGTGAAATTATCGAGAAAAGCCTTGTTGTAAGCGGCATTTTTTACCGAGCTTATCTCAATGTCCCGCAAAGGCTTCCCGGCAAGGAATTCATACCAGCGGGGGTCGATATTTTCCAGCGGCAGCTTTATCTGAATAAGCTCGTTATCCTCGCCGATATAGGCGGCAGGAGCGTTTTGCATATAGCATTTCCCGTTGTGAGACAACCCTCCCAGCACCCATAACAGAATGGGGTAAGAGATAGGGTCAAGGGTACAGCCTTTAAATTTTTCATATGCCACCGACGAGTCTGTGACAAAGTGGACGAAAAAGCCCGCCGCGCCGTATACATCGGGATATTTCTCATATAAATGCTTGACCCTTTCCGTGACCTTTTCCTTGTCCTTGTCAAGGGTAATTGCGTTGGCTGCGGTTATAATTATCACATCATTAAGACGGGAGAAAAAGTCGCTTTCAATGCAGTCGTCCGTGCGCTCCGCATTCAGCCGTTCGCCCAAAAAATCCGGCAGCCTCCCCGGATTTACCGCCCCGGGAGCAGCCCAGTTTATATGACGGCTGCGTATTTTTTTTGCATTCCTTGCGGCTTCCTCGTATACCCTGAACATCTTGTCGGACTCCTTGAACATACAGCTGCCCAGCACAAAAAAGCTCTCCCCCGCCAGTTCGTGGGCGTCGGGCTGTCCCGCCGCCCGCTCTATAAGGTCGGTGAGCTTGTCCGCACATATATCCGAAAAACGGTCGCTGCGGCACATCATTATCTCGGCAAGATACCTGTCGGAATTTTCCGTCCAGAATTCGTCCGCCGCCTTTGTTTTAAAGCTGCAAAGCTCTTTTAACATTACCTTGCGCTTACTGCCGAAGGAGCATTCGATACGGTCAATAAGCGCAGTGCAAATATCCTCATCCTCATAATAGTTATTCATAATCGTTTCCTTTAGAAATTAGATGTAAAGAGGTCAGAAGCAAGATTTTTCACCTCATATTTCCCGGGAAATAATCCATTGTTCACATAAGCTCATTCCTTGAAAATGTCATTCATTTTGCGGTCGGCAATTTCCCTTTCGGTGAGATATTCGTTTTCGTCGGGCACTTCAAGACCCGGCATTTCATCGGGCACATCCTCTATACGGATCGCCTGCCTGTTCTCGCGGTTTTGGGAAAGCAGCGCTTTCACCTCATTATCGTCCAGCCGCCTGTTGGTATCCGCCACAGCCGACACAAAGAGAACGGGGTTAAAATCGGGATAGCCCTGCTGGGCTTTAAGGTAATCCACCCTGTCATATTTCTTTAAGCAAAGGTACTGGAGAGCTGCCTGGATCGGATACATTACCGGGATCATTCCGTCGATCACCACCAGCAGGCTCATAAAAAGCAGTATTGCCACCGACCAGTAAGTGCACTTTTTATATTTGGAATTGGACATACCGAACAGGATGACCGCCCCGATCGAGGCAAACCATTTCAGCGCCATTGTAGGAGTTATCACATACCCCACCGTCCCGAGGGTGACAACCATGACCACTATTATGGCGAGACCGAGGATCACAATGATCAGATTGGGCACCATACAGAGCAAGTAGATCACCGAAAAAAATTTGTTTATCTTCTGCATTTCCGCTCTGTGGGCATTCATGGCCTCTTCCATTTCACGGATGTTTTCTATATTGTTCATCAGTTACTGCCGTAGGGGTATTTTTTGTAGCCCGGGTGATTGCCTGTGACCTTGTAATTTTCACGCATAGCGCAAAGTCTGTCAATATTTTCACGGGAGATCTCCCTCTCGCCGCCCAGCAGGTGAGCCGTCAGGGAAATTTTTGCGAAAAGCTCAAGGGTCTCCATGCGGTAATAAGCGGTAAGCAGGTCTGCGCCCACAGTCAGCGCACCGTGATTTTGCAGGAGCATAACGTCATGCTCCTTTAAATAGGGAGCTATCGCCTCGGGCACTTCGTAAGTGGAGGGAGTGCCGTAAGGGGTAACGGGCACGCTGCCCACGGCAATAACAGCCTCTATCATGGTATAACCGTCCAGCGCCTTATTTGCAACCGCATAGCCCGTGGCCGTGGGGGGATGAGCATGGACAACGCCGCCCACGTCCGCCCGCTCGCTGTAGCAGCGCAGGTGCATTTTAATTTCAGATGATGGACGGTAGCCCTCTTCCGCCTCGATAATATTACCCTCGCCGTCTATCCGAACTATCTTTTCGGGGGTGATAAAGCTTTTGGAAATGCCTGTGGGAGTGGCAAGGAATGTGCCGTCCTCCAGTCTTACCGAAACATTTCCGTCATTGGCTGCCACCCAGCCCAGCTGCCACATTTTATGGCACACGTCGCACATTTGTTCCTTGATCTCGACAATATTCATAATTTTCGTTCCTTTCATAAAGCCCTTTTACTGCCGCTCAGGGCATATTTTTACATTTTATATTTCTAAGTATAACATATATGGAAAAATAAGTCAAGTGGAAAGTTGATAGTTAATAATGTCGTTCGTTTTATCTGATTGGGTTTGTATTTTTTATATGCAAAACGCACAAAACTAATTGTGTTTATTGGTGCATATTTTTACAAAATTTATCTTACTTTATTGGCAAGATAAATGCTTGTTTTTATGATTTTTTATAAGTATATAATTAAAATATGAACGGAAAATTTGTAAAGTCTCGGTCAAGCTTGCGGAAAAGGCTTTGTAATCGTGCCTTTTGTTTATGAAAATGCTTGACTTTGCAAACGACTGTAAGTAAC
>CAMWLD010000294.1 GCA_947175005.1 uncultured Ruminococcus sp.
TTCTTATCACAACCTCGTCAACATCACCGCGTTTAGTTGCCACGGAGTTAATGGCTCTTTTGGCTTGAACTGTTTTAATATCATAATTACTGTACTGTTCTCTGATAAATTCAGTTGAGGAATTAGACAGCATAAACTTTACGCCCCTCGCATTCAATTCATCGCAACATTGCCGAAGTCGTATTTGTTCATCTTGTGAAAAACCACCCTTTGAATATCCCGTAAAGTTAGATGTGCTTGAAACAGGATCATATGGAGGATCAAGATAAACAAAAGCACCCTTTGGTACATTTTTTAACACTTCCGAATAGTCTAAAGAAGATAAATGAACGTCAGCACTGTTAAGATAGGAACTGACTGCACGCAGTACAGGAGCATTAACTATGTTAGGATTTTTGTAGTTCCCGAACGGAGAATTAAATTCTCCTGCATTATTAACCCGATACAATCCATTATAGCAGGTCTTATTCAAATAAAGAATACGTGCCGCTTTTTGAACATCCGATAAAGCAGCATATTTTTCTTTATCTCTATCTAAATCACGAACAGAATAAAAACATTCGGACTCGTTTTTATATTCCGATAGCTTATCAATCAATTTATCTACGTCTGATCTGATTACAGTATACACACAAATCAAATCATTGTTAATATCGTTAACATAAGCCTTTTTTGGCTGCAAATTGAAAAGCATAGCGCCTCCGCCAACAAACGGCTCATAGTATGATGTAATGCGTTTAGGTAGCAGTGGCGTTAAAACGTCTAATAACTGACGTTTGCCGCCTACCCATTTTACTACAGGAGCAACCAACTTATTATTTTTCAATTTATTGCCCCCTTAATTAAAGTATTGGCCATAATTGGAAATAAATATAAAATTCACCATTATATTTTAATTATAACTTAAAATTCAGGAATTGTCAATATTCACTATAAACAATAAATTATTATATTTGTTGTTAATTTAGCTTTATTGCCAAACAATGCCTTAAAGCTTTTGTAACAATTCATAATTCTGACAAAAAATGAATATAAATCCGTGTACTAAATTTAATACACTGTGCCTTAAATTTGTCCAACTACTGAAAAATGATTAAAACAATAACCTCTCAAAATACGCATTAAAGCGATTTGAGAGGTTATTTTCATTGGTCGGAGTGACGGGACTTGAACCCACGGCCTCTACCACCCCAAGGTAGCGCGCTACCAATCTGCGCCACACCCCGACATTTTAGGGCTTATCTTTAAGCGACTAATATAGTATATCACATTTTTTTTGATTTGTCAAGAGGCAAAGCAATATTTTTATGGGAATTTTTTCCCGAAATATCGGTATTTTTGCAAATTAACAAATTATTTACAAAATTACAAGGCAGGAAAGCAAGCATATTTTCCTGCTCCCCTGCCTGTAAAACATATTCGCCTATTCGGGAATCATCTCTATGAACCCGTCTACGACCCCATAGGACACAAGCCCGGACTTCACGGCATTTTCCTCCACATATTCCATAAACTCTCCCGTAACATCCTCGCCTATCTTGAAAATTTTCCCCAGAATATTAATATACCCATTCTCGTAAATAATCATCACATAATCTCCATTACCGTCCATAAGAGCGTAAACGCTAAGCCCCATATCAGTCGGCGGATTTATTTCGGGGGCAGTGTACTTGCGCAGGGTCAGCATATGCTCCACACGCTCAGGCAGGTCGGGCAGGGTATACTCCATATGCTCCGAAGCCGAAACCACGTCTCCCGAATAAAGCTTTTGGGGCATTTTTCTGCTGTAAAAATCCGTATCCCCAAGAAAACCGTCCAGACTGTCGGGCATATAAATATAGTTCTGAAAACCCGTATATTTCCCGTCCGCTGTGATAACTGCCACCATGTAATTTTCATTGACACCACTTATGGTGTAAACTCCTATGGGCATGGAAAATTCCCTGTCGGTGTAAACATCATATCCCAGAAGCTCGCCTTCATTTGGAGAAAATGCCAGATCTGACCTATCGAATTTTTCGTTGGTAATGCTGTACTCATTTTCACGCCACCCCAGGCGGGTAAACCGCTCCATATCGCTCATATCCTCCCAGCGAGGTATAAGCATATCCTCCATTCGGGACAGATCAGTAAGATCAACAGTCGTGTCAAGGTCATAAAATGTGGTGACTTCATGAGGCACAGAAGTGGTCTCGGTAAAATCCTCCCCACCTGGCGGCAGTGTGTAACCCTCCACGGTCGACAAAGCGACTGTAGTGACATTAGGCTCGGTCAAATTTTCCGTACCCGCCGAAAAATCGGGAAAAATAACATCATCGGCGGTTGCGGTCGTTATCGAACATCTCACTTCACAGGTTTCATCACCTATAATTATTTCCGTCAAAGTATTTGCCGTATATTCCGGCAGCCCCGGCATATCTTGCGAATGCTGCATATATATGCTGCCCGTTTCCGGGACTTCCGTTCTTGTTTCGAGGATAGTTTCCGAAGTCATTGAAGCAATATCCTCCCCACGCAAATTCACTGCCACCGCCGCAATAAGCGCCACGCAAGCCGCTGAAGCCGCAAAGGGCAGCACCCTGCGCCATGGCAGCCGCTCTTTGATATGTTCGCTTTCCTCTAGCAATTCCTCATCAACAGCGCCCACGGCACCGAATAAATCAAGACCCGTCACCCTAAAAAGCCCTCCTTTCTGAGATGTTCCCGCAGCTTTTCCCTTGTGCGGTGCAGGGAGACCGAAGCGGCGTTTTCGGTAATGCCGCAGCGTTTGGCAATATCGGACACAGCCTCCGTGAAAAAATACCGCCGCAGAAATATCTGTCTGTCCCGCAGTGGGACTGTTCGCAGAAAGCGGTTTACGCAGTCCCCAAGCAGCTTTGCGTCGAAATCGTCCTCCACGCCCGAGTTGTCGGGAATGCATTCGCCAAGCTCGTCCACCGACATGGCAAACTCGCCTCCGCCCCGTTTTTTCGCGCCCTCTCTCCGCAGACGGTCAAGAGAAAGGTTGCGGGTTATTTTTGCAAAGAACATTTTCAGTATTTCGGGACATTTCGGGGGAATGGCGTTCCATGCGCAGAGCCAGGTATCGTTCACGCATTCTTCCGAATCCTCACGGCTGCAAAGGATATTGTTTGCCACTGCGTAGCAGTATGCGCCGTATTTTGCGCTTGATTCCTCGATTGCCTGTTTGCTGCGCTTCCGATACAGCCCGATTATTTCGCTGTCGCTTAAAAATCCCTCGTTCATTTGCTCGCCTCCTTTATCCGTCTCTGTTATAATAGACGAAAGTCATGAGTAAATCTTACAGGTGTTTTGAAATTTTTTTCGGAAATTTTTTTGTTTTATGTGGCAGGTTGGCTATTCATAAAAAGTTTACATTTATGGTTGGCCGAACTTGTCATACTGTTGTCAACTTTATTGTGGTATAATTATAGAAAATCCGCTCAAATGCCACGGGGCTGTATTCCCCTCATGCGCCGGGGAATGGCTTATTGTGGTATACTGTGAATGTGTTTTTGAAATGAGTTGGTTTGTTGGTGGTTGTGAGTTGCCTGTTACTATGAAATGTGACTTTGTTTGTGGAATGCTTGACATTGCAAACGAAAGTAAGTTGCCGTCCAAAGGGACAACCTCCCAGGGGGGAGAGGGGGCGCTCTGGGC
>CAMWLD010000295.1 GCA_947175005.1 uncultured Ruminococcus sp.
ATATACAAGGAGGTCTGTAATGTGAAAGAGTTCAATAGTATAAATGATTGGAAGGGTTTTTTCTCGGAACGGATTTCAGGGCTGCGAATGTCAAAAAACAGCAAGCTGTCCTCCCGAAAACTTTCTCAGGAACTTAATCAATGCGAGAGCTATATAAACAAAATAGAAACGGGACGGGCGCTGCCGTCAATGGAGATGTTCTTTAAAATCTGCGAATACTTTGATGTTACCCCTGCAGAATTCTTTTCTGATACAACCGACCCCAAGCTAAAGAGCGAGCTTGAAGAGCTGTACTCCTCCATGAGCAGTGATTCACAGGCACTTCTTATTCAGCTTGCAAGAAAGCTTTCTTCTTCCGACGGAAAAAGATAAAATATCGCTGACAATGAAAATTTTACGTCCGTACAACGCCTTGACAATCTTTCAAGAATGTTGTATAATAAAGGAAACAGCAATAAAACTTTATTGGTCCTGGAGGTGAAAATATGCCACGCAGCGTAGCGGATATACTGCTTGAAAAGATACTTAACGACGACAGGCTCAAGAACAGCAAAGCATTTTCGGGAGTTTACAGGGACGAGCCTATTATAAAAAAGGCGTCCTCCATGAAAAGCTATGTGCCCGAAAAAATAAGGGAAATGCGGAAGATAACCGCCTCGCCCTATTCCCTGCGGTTTTACAAGCAAGCAGCCTTTATGGAAAATTACGAGGACGATTATGTTTACAGCGGATTTTTTAACAGCTATTACCCCACCTATGCGGATATGAACAACGAGCAGCTGCGGGGGTATTTTTCCTGGCGGACAAAGGTGCGCAGGGGCGAGCTTCAGAGGACAAGCCGCGGGTATGTGTTCGTGTACATTTACGAGCTGCTTATGCTTATAGGCGCTGCGGATGAAACAGAGGCTTACGGGAAGATTCTGGAGTTTGCGGAAAAATACCGTGAGATCGACTCTGTGCTTGATGTTTACATTTACAAATGGCTGGACGATTTTGCGGTCTACTACAATATGGATAGATCATACATCAGCGCTGACGAAGAGGCACGGGCAGAGTACCTTCCCGCAATGCTTCATATGGACACAACCGAGGACAGCGCCCTTTTTGAAGCGGCGGCAAATTTATCCTCCTACAATATTCTCCGCTCACGGCTTTTTAAGCACAATCCCGAAGATACCAAAGCGGCGGTATGCGCTGTGCTGCGGGCGTATAACAGCTATTACAATGCTCACAGGAAGAAAACCTTTTTTGAGCACCTGTTCGGCAGCATTGCGGAATACCCCGTATCTATGTTTGATTCGGCGGTATTTTACGACCGCAGGAAATATGAGTATTACGAATACACTGTCAGCGAATGCCTTAGTTACAAATGCGTCGGCGGATACTGGTACAAAATAAGCCTTGGCGGCTCGCCCAAAAGCAAGAGGCTGGGAGAAATTCTCCGTGCGGTGGATTTTTGCCTGCGGGAGCGGTTAGCGATAACTCCGCAGATAAAAGAGGTCGAGGTTTCCAAGCAGACAAGGGGGATAATCGAAAAGGAGCTTGACCGTCTTGCGGAGGAAAAGCGGAAAAACACTCCTAAGGTCATTGACCTTGACCTGTCAAAGCTTTCGGATATACGCCGCTCTGCGGAGATCACCCGGGACAGGCTTATGACGGAAGAGGATATGGCGGAGAGCGAAAATGCGTTTGAAAATGCAGTCGCAAATTCCCTTGAAAATATCACGGGAGAGGATTCCGAAAGGGCAGCCGCGGCAGCAAGTGCTAAGGAAAACTTTTCCGGAAATTTTCCCAAAAAATCACCCGAAAGCAGTGACAGCTTCGGACTTACAGCGACCGAAAAGGAACTTCTCGGAGTGCTGCTGTCGGGGGGCGACCCTTTAAAATTCGCCTCGGAAAAGGCGCTCATGCTTTCGGTGATATGTGAAGCGATAAACGAAAAATTATTTGACGAGATCGGTGATACGGTCATAGATTTTGAGGGGGAAAAGCCCTGTATAACCCCAGATTACATTGATGATGTGAAAGGAACTATATTATAATGAAGATACCCAAAAGAATAGCATCGGCGGTGATAAATTCCCTTAAAGGCGGCGTTGTGCCGAGGGTGGGGCTGCCATACATTGCGGTGGGGCGTGAACGTGAAATAGAGGCGCTGCTGCGGGACGCGGAAATAATAGAAGAGGGAGGGGCTTCCTTCCGATTCATTGTGGGAAAATTCGGCAGCGGCAAAAGCTTTCTGGTGCAGACGGTGAGGAACTATGTTATGGACAGGGGCTTTGCGGTTGCGGACGCCGACCTTTCCCCCGAAAGGCGTTTGCAGGGCACTAAGGGACAGGGGCTGGCGACTTATAAGGAGCTTATCAAGAACCTTTCCGTAAAGACCCGTCCCGAGGGCGGTGCGCTTACGCTGATACTGGATAAATGGATAAGCGGGATAATGAGCGAGGTTTCCGCGGAATCGGAACTTTCCCCGGACAGTCCCGAATTTGGCAGGGCTGTTGAAAGGAAAATTTCCCTTGTGATATCCGAGCTTAACGAAATGGTTCACGGGTTTGATTTTGCAAGGCTGCTGACGCTTTACTACAAGTCATACGCCGAGGGAAATGATGAGATGAAAGCCCGAGTGCTTAAATGGTTTCGGGGGGAATACTCCACCAAGACCGAGGCAAAGAGCGAGCTGGGAGTGAACATTATCATCACCGACGACGACTGGTATGAATATATAAAGCTGTTCTCCTTTTTCCTTAAAAGAGCGGGCTACAGCGGAATGCTGATAATTATAGACGAGCTTATAAACATTTACAAGATACCAAACAGCATTACAAGGCAGTACAATTATGAAAAGATACTTACTATGTATAATGACACCTTGCAGGGCAAGGCAAAGCATCTGGGGATAATCATGTGCGGCACGCCTCAGAGCGTGGAGGATAACCGTCGGGGGATATACAGCTATGAGGCGCTGCGCTCACGGCTTTCGGAGGGAAAATTCGGGGGGCAGTATTCGGATATGCTTGCGCCTGTGATACGGTTGCAGGCTCTTTCCCATGAGGAAATGCTGGTGCTTGCGGAAAAGCTGTCAGAGATACATTCGCAGCTTTACGATTATGACAGGAGTGTTACCGAAAACGATCTTGCGGACTTTATCAGGATCGAATACGGCAGGATAGGGGCGGACACGCAGATAACTCCCCGTGAGGTCATACGGGATTTTATAGAGGTGCTGAATATACTTTATCAGAATCCGTCGGTAAAAATAAAGGAATTGCTTAGTTCGGGGGACTTTCAGTTTGCCGCTCCCGAGCAGGAGGGCGGAGCGCCGGATGAAAATTTTGCGGAGTTTGATATATAAAAGCCACCATGAGCACACACTCCAAGCGGGTTTCCAAAGGGGTGCGCCCCTTTGGCGGGTCAAGGGCAGCGCCCTTGCGGGGGACGGGGGGCAGCGCCCCCTCTAACAGCCGCCATATAGAACGCATTTCAAGAGCACCCCAAAATGCGCCGCCCGATTCGGTAAAATAAAAAAAGAAGTCATGCAAAACACGGTATCTCACAACCGCCAAAAAAGTAAAAAATCGGGCGGCGCAGCAGTATAGAAACGTGTGACGAACGTCACACGTTTCATACTGCCGCCCG
>CAMWLD010000296.1 GCA_947175005.1 uncultured Ruminococcus sp.
AAATGGTGCGGTAATATCCTTATATTTGTCCGTCTGCTCCCTCCGCTTTAAATCAGCCTCATAATCCGTTATCGACTGATTATTGGATACAAGCATATTTGTCAGCGACTGTTCAAAGCCTGCCATTGCAGATTCAAGAGCAGTTTCTGACTGTGCAAGCAGTTCCTCCTGCTTTTGAACAGCCTTTTCCTGCGTCAGTATATCCTTTTTCAGAAGATCAATTTCTCTTTGAAGTTCGGCAATTTCTGAAGAATTCCCTGCCGATTCATGCTCTGCCCGTACCTGCTGCAGCTCATATTGCTTGCGTATCTCATCAAGGGTTGTTCGCTTTTCTTCAAGCTGGTATTCCGCTGCCGCTCCTATCTCATATAATTTTTCATACTCCTCTACCTCTTTTTCGGCAACCTCAAGCTGCAACTCGTAATTTTCAAGCGCCTGATTTTCGGGCGTGCTTCCGCTGTATAATGCAGCAGCTTCCGATTTTTGCTTCTGCAATGCAGACAGATCTTCCTTTAATTTATCAAGGTTATTCTGTTCTATCTCAAGCTGCTTTCTATACTGTTCACACTGAGATTTATATTGACTTACGGTCAGACTGTTCTCATTTTGCATTGATACCATAAGCCGTACTACCTGTATTTCATTTTCGTCGGTAATATTATTTTTTTCGGCATAATCGGAAATATCCGAACCTTTAAGCAAAAGCAAGATCAGGTCATTCTGTAAATTAAGTTTCTGTATCTTCCCCTCGGAATTTTCCATTTCTATATGCAAGGAGGTAGAATCAAGAATAATAAGCTCCTGTCCCTTTTTTACCGTCTCTCCCTCTTCCACAAGAATTTCTGTAACAATGCCTTCATATAAAGTCTGAACTGTCTGCACTCCGTCCTTCGGAACAATTTTTGCGGGGGCTATGGCAACCTCGTCCATTTTTCCGAAGCATGCCCATATTACCGCAGCGACAACAATAGCTATAGTTGTCCAAATAATAAAATGCCCAAGGGGTGAAACGGGCTTTTCCACAATTTCAAGAGCCTCCGAAAGAAAATCCGTTTCCAGTTTTTTATCGTATTTTTGCTTTATTTTATTGAACATTTTTTCACCTCACGCTCTGCTGCTGTGAAAGCAGATGATAATACAAGCCCTTTGCCTCAATTAATTTTTCTTTCGGACCGTACTCCGCAAGCTGCCCTCTTTCTATGACCATAATAAGGTCAGCGTCTTTTAAGGTTGAAAGCCTGTGGGCAATTATGAGAACTGTCCTGCCCTTGCATATTTCTTTTAAGTTCCTCTGGATAATACTTTCCGATTCATAGTCGAGAGCCGAGGTCGCCTCATCAAAAATAAGGATTTTCGGATTTGTAAGCAGCGCCCTTGCAATAGCAATCCTCTGCTTCTGACCGCCGGAAAGCCCTGTGCCCTTTTCACCTACCATTGTATCATAACCCTCGCTGAGTTCAAGAATAAATTCATGCGCTCCCGCTATTTTTGCCGCACAGATTATTTCGTCCATGCTTGCGGCGGGATTCTGCAAGGCAATGTTTTCTCTGACCGAGGCGTTAAAAAGAAAATTTTCCTGCAAAACAACGCCTATCTGTGTCCTTAGCCAATTAGGGTCTGCAAGAGATAGATCAACTCCGTCAATAAGTATCTTTCCCGATTCGGGAATATACAGCCGCTGGATCAGCTTTGAAATGGTACTTTTGCCCGAACCGCTTCTTCCCACTATCCCGACTACAGTATTCGGACGTATCCCAAAGGACATATTCTTTATAACTTCAGCCCCATCTATCCGATAACGGAAGGAAACCTTGTCAAAGCGGATCTCTCCCCGAATTGCAGGAAGTCTTGTTTTGGAATTGTCCATAGTCGGCTCGGGTTTAGTGTTGAAAATATCTCCCAAACGTTCCACAGAAATTGAAGTCTGCTGAAAATCCTGCCACATCTGAACGAGCCGTAAAACGGGTGTGCTTACACGTCCTGCAAGCATACGAAAGGCAACAAGCTGACCCACCGTAAGCTGCCCCTCGATAACAAGTCTTGCTCCCAGCCAAAGGATAGCAAGGTCAAAAACCTTCTGCACAAACTGAGCGGCAGCTCCTGCATTTCCCGAAAGGATAGAGGTTTTAAAGCCTGCTTTGGTATAGTTTGCCAGAAGTCCCTCCCATTTTTTCTGAACAGTAGGCTCTATAGCAAAGGATTTTATGGTCTGAACTCCCGTGACCGCCTCCACAAGATAGGATTGCGATTCTGCTCCGCAGTTGAATTTTTCATCAAGACGGGCTTTCAGAACAGGCGTTACCAATGCCGAGATAAGCGCCAGAATGGGAATTGAGGCAATGGTCACAAGGGTAAGCTTTGTGCTGTAAAAAAGCATTACTATTATGTATACGATAATAAACATAGAGTCCAGCAGAGTGGTCATGGGAACGCCAGTAAGAAACCGGCGTATATTTTCAAGCTCCCGCACTCTTGCTACAGTATCGCCCACACGCCTTGTTTCAAAATATCTCATCGGCAGTCTGAAAAGGTGGTTGAACAGGCGGCAGCTTAAAATCACGTCAATTTTGCTCGCAGTGTGAGTAAAAATATAGTTCCTGGCAACCGAAAGAATGGTTTCAAAAATCGCTATAAGAAGCAGACCGATCGCCAACACGTCAAGAGTAGACAAGCTGTTATGTACAAGCACCTTATCAATTACCGACTGAGTAATGAGCGGCGAAAGCAGCGCCAGTATCTGCATAAAAAGCGCAGCAAAAAGCACTTCTGTGAGGGGAGCCTTGTACTTTATAATTGTCGGTATAAACCACTTAAAACCGAACTTTATATCCCTGTTGCTCATCATTCTTGGAATGAACAGAAGAATATCTCCCTGCCATATTTCACAAAGCTTTTCAATAGATATTATATGAGGAACGCTGTTTCCCTCGGTAACTATGAGGCATTTTTCCCCGTCAGTCTTAAGAATGAGAAAATACCCCTCCGATGTTTTAAGCATGGCAGGAAACGTCATTTTAACAAGCTTATCGGAAACTATCACAGCGGCTTTTGCCTTTATCTTCAACAGCTTTGCCCCTCTGATAATATCCGGATTGGAAAACGCCTTGCCCTCCATAGCCAGCAGATGTATTATATTTTTCGGGTCTGCGGGAATCCTGTAATACGCTGCTATTGTTATAAGGCATTGCAGGCCGAAATCCTGCTTTACCTTTTCACCCTCGGCTGTACCAGTCATTTTTACACGTCCTTTATATTACTTGACCTCCGTTTTTATGCGGAGGTCAAGATGTTTATATTATGCGGTTTTTACCCACATCTGGGAAATAATGTCGGAATACTGCTGGTTGGGCTGCTCTGCCGCTTCTGCCCAACTCATTCCCGTATCGGTTTCAAAGGCAGCCATTGACTGGATAAGCAGATCAACCTGGGTGTTGCTTATGCTGTAACCGTCAGCGGTTTCAAAGCTTTCAACCGAATAATTACTGTGAACATAGTGATCCTGAACAGTAACAGTATCGCCCTCATTGCTGTAGGAAATTACAAGATCATTTCCGTTTCGGCTGAACACAACATCATCGGTCGTTATTCCCTCGCCAAAGAGAATCCTGTCTTCGGGACTTTCGTACCAATAATT
>CAMWLD010000297.1 GCA_947175005.1 uncultured Ruminococcus sp.
AAACTGCACCGTCAAGGGAGAGTACCTTGCCTGGTATTCCGAGGACATAACCTTTGAAAACTGCCGCATTATCGGAACTCAACCCCTTTGCTACTGCAAAAATCTGCGGCTTATAAACTGCGAAATGACTGACTGCGACCTTGCCTTTGAGAAATCCGAGGTAAACGCCTGCATTACCACCCATGTGGACAGCATAAAAAATCCCCGTTCGGGTAAGATTTGCGTTCCCTCTGTGGGAGAGATCATTCGTGACGACAGCCTTTCCGAGGGCGAGGTCATAGTCTGCTGCCTGGCTGTCAAGGGAGAAAAGCAGGATCAGCAGTAACAACCGTACAAAATTATAAAAATTAGCCGAACATTGATCTTGCTTCAATATTCGGCTTTTTGTGTGCATATCCAACAATATTTCTCAAATCAATTTGTATATTCTTCCAAAAATACATTTACCCTATTGACAAATGTGTTTATTATTGCTATAGTTAGTTACAGAAGTAATTAACCACTAAACCGATTAAGGAGGCGGATATATGACAACGTTGACAGAAAGCGATAAGCCTATTTATGTGCAGACTGCCGATTGGATAGAGGATAATATACTTTCCGAGGCATTCGGGGAGGAGACCCGGATACCCTCCACTACGGAAATTTCTGTGCAGTACAAGATCAACCCTGCCACTGCTTTAAAGGGCGTGCAGATGTTGGTAGACAAAAACATAATTTACAAGAAAAGGGGTCTGGGTATGTTTGTTGCAAAGGGTGCAAAGGAAAAAATACGTGAAACAAGAAAGCAGGAGTTTTTCGACAAGTACATTACGGCGCTCATAAGCGAGGCGCAAATGCTGGGTATCTCCCGGGAGGAGATCAGACAAATGATAGATAAATGCTTTAAGGAGGGTGATGATAAATGAGTGAGATAAAAGTAAGTAAGCTTTGCAAGAATTTCGGCAAAAACAGCGCACTTACAGATGTAAGCCTTACCCTGCGGGAGAACTGCATTTACGGCCTCTTAGGCAGGAACGGCGCAGGCAAATCTACTTTACTTAACATATTGTCGGGAAGAATGTTCCCCACCTCGGGAGAGGTGACCGTTGACGGCGAGCCGCTGACAGGCAACGACAACGCCCTTGGCAAGATATTTATGATGGGGGAGCAGCTGGTCTTTATTCCTAGTCTTAAAGTCAAAAAAATGTTTGAGGTAACAGCCGATTTCTACCCCGATTACGATATGGAATATGCCATGAAGCTGGCAGGGAACTACGGGCTTGACTGCAAAAAACACATACATAAGCTTTCCACAGGCTATAAAACCATTGCAAAGATAATCAACGCCCTTGCCTGCGGCGCTCCCGTGGTGTTCTTTGACGAGCCTGTTCTGGGGCTGGACGCCAATCACAGGGATATGTTCTACCGCAATGTTATTGAGCGGTACACCGAACACCCCGCCACCTACGTTATCTCCACCCACCTTATTGAAGAGGCGTCCTCGTTTATCGAGAGAGCCATAATTATACGGGAAAGCAAGCTGATAATGGAAGAGGATACCGAGATCATCAGGGGAATGGGCTACACCGTTTCGGGAAAAGCGGGGGATGTGGACAGTTACCTTTCATCTTTGGGCGGTTCCTCGGAAATTCTCCGCACAGAGGTAATCGGCGGACTTAAAACAGTCAGCATAAAAGGGCAGCCCGCAGGAAATACACAGGGTCTGGAAATTACCCCCCTCAGCCTGCAAAATATGTTCGTCTGCCTTACAAACGAAAACATCGGAAAGGAATGATGATAAATGAAAAAACGTTCTTATATCGGAATGCTTCGCTACTGCATTTACCAAATGTCCAAAGCATGGTTTGTTCTGCCGTTATATTTTCTGGGAAACCAGATAGTTACTTATATTATACTGCTGCTGCGCACAAGCAGTCATATTTGGATTGAATCGTCTATGTTCGCCTTGGTGGGCATTGATGCGCTGGCGATATTGGTATTGGCTATATTCGGACTTACAAAAAGCTTTGAATTTTACAACACTGCCGCAGCCTGCGGAGTTTCCCGAAAAACCTCCGCACTTGCTCAGATAACCGCTTACGGCATTACTGCCTTTGTAATGATGGGAGAATGTATGCTCCTTACATGGCTTTATGAGCTTATAAACGCAGGTAAGAGCATACTATTGATAGACCTTGCCTACGGCCCCGTATGGAATATAGCTATGTGGGGAACTATGCCTGCATTTATATTTAACATTCAGATTTTCATTGTAGGGTCTTTTATGATGTGGGCAGCCGCTCTCTTTGGATTTATGTTCTGCTCGCTTTACTCCCTCTTCCCTCGAAAGGTCGCTGTTTATCTCAGCATCGGAGTTCCCGTGGCTGTACTGGCCATTGGAGGCGGTATCTGCGCCAACTGGGAAATGCACGGGATCGATTCCGACCAAAAGCTTTCGGAAATAGGTAACGCCATAATGAAAATATTGGGAATGCGCGCCAATGAAGTTATTTATGGCAATATATTCCAAGGCTGCGTTGTATTCATCATAATAGGGATAATTGCGTCGGTTCTGGGCATTATCTTCTCCCGCCGTGCCCCTGTATCCGCCGAACCCGGGATAACAATGTAAAAGGAGTGTGTTACTTATGAAAAAAGAAAAACGATATATACCCCGCATATTTGCGGCAGCGATACTTACGGCAATGCTCTTTGGGGGCTGCGCCTTGCCTGATGAACCGGGCAGGGAGCGTTTGTCCGAGCCGACGGTCGTTGCCGTTCCCGAGGGCGGCTGGACAGCAGAGGAGCTTGCAGCAGCAAGCAGCATTGATAATGTACCCCTTGATCTTCCCCTTAATCTGCGTGCATTCGGCACGGACTATTGTTATGCTTACGGCAGTTTTTTTGATTATGACGACAGCACAAGGCCAAGCTGTTATTTATCCACAACAAATGGATATAATGTAAATAAATATCTTATTGTTGGTTTTGATCTTGACGTTACCGAAAAAAATCTTACCGCCGATACTCCAATTAAAGAAATATTATGCTACAACAACGGAGAAACAAGCATGGGTCTGGACTCCATTTATATCAACGGCATAACCTTCGGGGCAACCTTGAATGAAGTAGCAGCCGTCCTTGGCGAACCTGATTACAGACAAGAAAAAAACTACGAGACAGAGAGGGTTTTTGAACACATACAATATTATGATAAAAATACAGGCAAGAGCATTTTATTTTTAAATTTCCGAGCTCCCGAGGACGGCAGCGATCCGGTGCTTATTACTATCAGCTTCTATTTTGACGGAACAGATAATCCATATATTTAATTTAAAATGCTGATAACAGAAGATTTATACAAAGGGGGTTGTTTTTTACAGCCCCCTTTATTTAAAACAATATGGCAAAGAGGGTTTAAATGTTATGTCTACACAAAAGCAACGTGATTTGTGGCTTAGCTATAAATACAATAACAGAATCTATCTGCAGCAAGACATTAATCAGCTGCAAGACAATCTTCGCTGCAGGGCTGTGGGTGTTGTGGACTGCTTGGAGCTGGCACTTGCAATTGAGAGGCTCAACGCCTTTAATACTTATGTTGCTCATACCGAGGCGATCTTTGGAC
>CAMWLD010000298.1 GCA_947175005.1 uncultured Ruminococcus sp.
CGCTGCGGTAGCCCTTGCGGGTGCAGCCAAAAGAAAGCATTTCGGATTTCAGCCTATGTAAAGCCACAGCGGATCCCTCCCGGGGTTTGCAAGAAAGCGTTTGATCTTATGTCTTATTCTGTTTTGCCGCATAAATCGCTCATATCTATATTGTACCTTATTTTTGGTAAAATTTCAAGTATTTATTGAAAATATTTTTGAAAATAAAAAAATTAACAAATTACACTTGCTTTTTTCGGAATATATGATAAAATAGTAATATACGATGTTTATCGTGAAAAATAAGGAGGTAATATTCAATGGCTTACACTATTAACGACGATTGCGTAATGTGCGGCGCTTGCGCAGGCGAATGTCCCGTAAACGCTATTTCCGAGGGTGACGGCAAGTACATTATCAATGCAGAGACCTGCATTGAGTGCGGCGCTTGCGCAGATGTGTGCCCCGTGGGCGCACCCAAGAGCGAGTAATTACATTAATTTGCTCGGGATCATGGCAGTGCAGGGCTTTGCAAATCGGCTTTGCACTGTCTTTTTTGTGCGCACGCATATGTAAATTTTTTGTTAATTTTCTTCCTTTTGGATAATCCTCAAAAAAGTTAAAAGAACACCACCCGCCCGAAAATCCCTTTAAGAAATTTCCGGCGGATAATGTTCTCTTGTTTATCTATTTTGCGCTCTTGGCATTTACGCTTTTGGCGCTGACATTTTTAGCAGCGTTTCTTGTGCCTGTGGCAAGCAAGGGCTTTGTTTCGCCGTTTACGCAGGATTCGGTGATAGTCACCTTGACGATATCCTCCTCCGAAGGCGCATCAAACATGGTGTTCAGCAGCAGTCCCTCAACTATGGATCTAAGGCCTCTTGCGCCTGTTTTCTGCTCTATAGCCTTGCGGGCTATGGCAGTAAGCGCCTCGGGGTCAAATTTCAGATCTATGCCGTCGATCGAGAAAAGCTTCTGATACTGCTTGATAATGGCGTTCTTAGGCTCGGAAAGTATCCTCACAAGCGCAGCCTCGTCCAGCTCTTCAAGCACCGAAACCATAGGCAAACGCCCCACCAGCTCGGGCACAAGCCCGTACTTCACCAAATCCTGGGAAGTAACATCCTTGAAGATGTTGAGTTTCTTTTCCGACTTGCTCTGTACATTTGCTCCGAAGCCCAGCGTGGAAGCCTCCTGCCGCCTTTTTATTATCTGCTCCAGACCGTCAAATGCTCCGCCGCAGATAAAGAGAATATTCTTTGTATCTATCTGAATAACGTCCTGATAAGGATTCTTTCTGCCACCCTTGGGAGGTACATTGGAAACCGTGCCCTCTATGATCTTCAGCAGCGCCTGCTGAACGCCCTCTCCGCTTACGTCCCTTGTTATGGAAACATTCTCGGACTTGCGGGCGATCTTGTCTATCTCATCAATGTATATTATACCTTTTTGCGCCGAGGGAATGTCAAACTCCGCTGCCTGGATAAGCCGCAGCAGCACATTCTCAACATCATCGCCCACATAGCCCGCCTCGGTAAGGGTGGTAGCGTCCGCTATGGCAAAGGGCACGTCAAGTATCCTCGCCAAAGTTTGAGCAAGCAATGTCTTTCCAACACCCGTAGGCCCTAAAAGGATAACATTGGATTTTTGCAGCTCCACATCATTGTCGCCGCCGTTTTCAATGTCGATTATACGCTTGTAGTGGTTATAAACCGCTACGCACAGCGCCCTTTTTGCAGCGTCCTGCCCTACGATATATTCATCGAGAATCTTCTTTATTTCCGCAGGTTTTTTCAGTGTTATAGATTTTTTCTTATCCTTTGACCCGCCGAAGAAATCATCGCCGAAATTGTCAAAAAAATCCGGAGGAGGCACATAACCCAGCTTTTCATCGGTCATAAGCCTTTCGTAGCAGTTCATTACGCATTCATCGCATATAAAATGATTGCCTGCGGAAAAAATGCTCTGAACCTCTCCCCCGGTTTTGCCGCAAAAGCTGCATCTCGGTTTGTTGTTAATACCCGCCATCCGCTTACCATTCCTTTCAGAAAATTGCTGCCCTTTGCACTGCTTTCTGCTAAACTATCAAAAATTTTTGGCAGCATTCAAAAATGCAAATACTCCGTCCGCAAAACGCAGACGAAGCAATGCATTCCGCAAATTATCTATGCTCTATGACCTTATCGACCAAGCCGTATTCCATGGCCTCCTGTGCCGTAAGGTAATTATCTCTTTCGGTGTCACGCTCTATGACATCAATGGGCTTGCCTGTATTTGCGGCAAGGATCTCATTGAGCTTTTGCCTGGTCTTGACCATATGATCCGAATGAATCTTTATATCCGTGCACTGACCGGAAATACCGCCGCCGCTGATAAGGGGCTGATGAATGAGTATCTCCGAATTGGGAAGTGCAAGCCGCTTGCCCTTTGTGCCCGAGGACAGCAGGAAAGCGCCCATTGAAGCAGCCATGCCCATGCAAATGGTGGAAACATCGCACTTGATATACTGCATGGTATCGTAAATTGCCATGCCCGCAGTGATAACGCCGCCGGGGCTGTTGATGTAAAAGGAGATATCCTTATCCGGGTCCTGTCCCTCCAGGAACAGCATCTGCGCTATTACAAGGCTTGCGGTGTGCATATTGACATCCTCGGACAGAATAATTATCCTGTCGTTAAGAAGTCTGGAAAAAATATCCATACTCCGCTCGCCGCGATTGGTCTGCTCGATAACTACAGGCACTAAGCTCATTTTGGAAATACCTCCCTGAAATTCTGTTATTATGTTATTATTTTACTGTGTTTCCCGACCGCAAAAATCGGGAAACACTTTTAAATATCTTAAAGCTTACTTTATAACAGCGCTGTCCTTAACGATCTTGAACGCCTCTGTTACCAGCAGGTCTGTCCTGAGATCAACAGGGCTGATAAGGCTCATTACCTGCTCGGGCTTCATTCTGTAGGTCTGAGCCATATTGCCCACTTCCTCCATAATGCGCTCGTCGCTGACCTCAATGCCCTCCAAAATAGCAACCTTTTCCAGTGCAAGGCGTATGTCAACGGTTTTCTTAGCCTGCTCCTCGAAGGTCTTTCTGAAGCCTGCAAGATCCATACCGGAGAAGGAAAGGTACATATCAAGATCAAGTCCCTGTCCGCGGAGTCTGTACTCGAAATCTCTTACCATTTCGTCGATCTTACGCTCATACATTACCTGGGGCACTTCCGCCTTCATCTTCGCTGCAACAGCCTCATAAAGCTTGTTGTCAACCTCAGCGTCAGCGTTCTTAACAGCACGCTCCTCCAGATTCTTGCGAATATCTGCCTTAAGCTCGTCAAGAGTATCGAACTCGGATGTGTCCTTTACAAAATCATCATCCAGATCGGGCAGCTCAACTTCCTTTATCTCATGAAGCTTTATGGCAAACTCCGCAGGCTTGCCCGCAAGCTCGGTCATCTGATATTTTTCGGGGAATGTTACATTTATGGTAAACTCGTCCCCGGGGTTCTTGCCGATTATCTGCTCCTCAAAGCCGGGAATAAACTGACCCGAGCCGAGCTTCAGTTCAAAATTCTCTTCCTTGCCGCCCTCAAAGGGAACACCGTCCATAAATCCCTCAAAGTCGATAAC
>CAMWLD010000299.1 GCA_947175005.1 uncultured Ruminococcus sp.
CTGGGGCTGTTATAGGGGCGGGCAGCGTTGTTACAAGGGATATTCCCCCCTATACCTTTGCGGCGGGGAATCCGTGCCATATAATCAGAGAGATAACAGACAAGGACGGACTGGAATTTCACCCGGAGCTTTTTTGAGCGGTAGAAGTTGAGCGATGTTGGGGCAGTTGGAGGAAAAATGTTTTTATATCATTATTATGACAG
Source organism: uncultured Ruminococcus sp. (assembly GCA_947175005.1). Classification (GTDB taxonomy): domain Bacteria; phylum Bacillota; class Clostridia; order Oscillospirales; family Ruminococcaceae; genus Huintestinicola. The sequence continues at coordinate 204 of CAMWLD010000299.1, forward strand.
ATCAGGAGCGCCCTTTCGGAATTTATCGGAGCTTCCGATAGATGAGGCGAGGGCTGTTCTTGAAAAGATAAAGTCCGAGAAGCCCGATTCCCAAAGTGCACAAAGGCATGATAAATATCCGCAGTACAGGCGTAACTGTGAGGAGATTGTACGCAGGGAATTTATTAAAAAGGGCGGGAAGATACTCCGCACGCCGCCTCATTATATGGTGGTGGGGCACAGCCCTTGGCTGTCCACATGGTTTGAAAATTGCGGTATTGTGAAAATTTCCGCAGATGAATTTGACAAGGATACCCTTTCATTCACATACGGAGATTCAATGCCAACGTTCGGCATTAACGACGGAAAGGAATACCGACACAAGGTCTATACCTATGATGAGATACCGAAGATCATTGAAAAATACGGCTTGCCCCAGGACTGGAACGACGACGGAAAATTCGGCCCGGAAAGGTATATAGAAGTTCAGATATGGAGCGACGGGCCTATAAGCAAATACAAGACAATTTAAAAAAATTTGCCCACTGCGGAGCGTGCTTGAAGTACGCTCCGCAGTGGGCGGTTATGTTGGCTGCCGCTGCAAGATACAGCAGACAAATCTTTATTCGGCGGGGAATATCTTATCGCCCGCAAGCTCTTTCATTTTATTTACAGCAGGCTTTAGCTCGGTAAGGCTGCCGCAGTTGTCAACGCCGTTTGACGTCCATGCCATTACGCCGTTCCAGCCGTTGTTGTAGGCGTTTTCATAGTCCTGCTCGGGAGTTCTGCCGCTTTCGTTCACCACGGCGGATTCGCCGATAACAACCGGCTTTGTGCCGTCAAGACCGAAGTCTGTGGGAGTTGTTTCAAAGGGGTAGCCTAAAAATGAATTCTGCCAGAAATAATAGTGGGGAGAGTAGAAATCAAGGTAAGCGTTTTCGCCGCCGAGGCTTTGCAGAAATTCATCGGAAAGGAAGTTGCCCTCGTATTTGTCGGAGTTGTATTTCACCATTCCCGCTCCTACCGTTACAAGCTCGTCGGAATTTTCATGAATGGCGGCGGCGCACTTGGCAAAGAAATTGCTTAGGTGTTCCCAGCCCACCTTACCGCATTCGTCGTTTTCATATACCCAGTCGGGCTCGTTCATAAGGTCAATGGAAAAGAGCATGGGACTGTCGCCGTAACGCTTTACAAAGGGGATAAGGTACAGATTGATATAATCCTCGGTTGCCTCGTCGCTTTGTATCATAGCACGGTAATTTTCGCAGCCTGCATTTCCGTCCTTGAAGTGATCGAAAGAAAGAATGGTCGCCATAATATAAATGCCGTGCTTCTCCGCAAGCTCGAAGAGGGTGTCAAGATCTTTCCAGTGATCTTCGTCAATGGTATGGATAGTGCCGTCGGATTTAAGGCGGACTATGCTCATGCCTGCGCAGTTTATCCACACACGGGAGGCGTTTACGCCCTCATTGTGCAGCTCTTCAAAATGGCTGTCCCAGAATTCCGGCTCGAAATTGCCTCCGAAGTCGTTCCAGTTCTGCCATGGGGTGTTTACGCCGTTTATCCACCATTCCTTGCCGTTTACGGTGAATTTTGTGCCGTCTGTCTTTACCCGCATGGCTTCATATTCTTCGGGAGAAAAAGAGGAGGTTCGTTCTCCGAGAGGCTGTGCCGCTTCGGGACTGTCCGCATTTTCCGGACTGCTTGCATTGTCAATATTTTCGGTATTCTCCGCGCCGACGGAGCTGTCGGCATTACCTTTATCCGAGCAGGCGGATAGAGACAATACCATTGACATGGCCGTAAGCATTGCTATGATTTTTCTTTTATGCATTTCTATTTTACCGTACCTTTCGTTTTTTATAACGCCGGACATATTCTCTGCCGCTTGTTATTGCTTGGGGGCGTCAGTATGCTGCGCCATATATTCTTTGAGCTTTTTGTAGCTTTCGTCGCTTATGATATGTTCGATCTTGCAGGCGTCATGCTCGGCATTTTCCGGGCTTACTCCCAGCAGCTTCTCAAAAAAAGCGGTTATGGTCACGTGCCGCTCGTAAACTGCCTCCGCCTTGGCACGCCCCTGCTCGGTCAAGACGATCTGTCCGCCGTTTTCCACGGTGATAAAGCCGTCCTCCTTTAAAATGTTCATGGCGCGGCTTATGCTTGGCTTGGAGTAGCCCAGTTCATTGGCGATGTCTATGGAACGTACATAGCCTGTTTTCCTGTTCAGCAGCAGGATAGTTTCCAGATAGTCTTCGCCCGATTCGTAAATTGGCAATACAGTCAACCCCTTTAATATAGTTTTTGGATTTGTTTATGAAATGTCATTCGGTCAATAAATGCTGTTGATCCGTTATGTATCTGCGGATATTTCCCGGGGAATTTTTATGCTCTTTCGGGATCTTTTGCCGCTTTGCGGAATTTCACAAGTCCTGTTTTATCAAGCGCCAGCATAATTGCGGGGATAAGAATAAGCTGAATGATTATCCCGGGAATAGCCGTGATGAATGCTGCGTCTATGAACATTTTCAGGGTGTACTGCCCCCCTGCCGCACTCGTTACAAGGAATTTGACCGGGGCAAGCACCAGCCGTCCGCAGAGCATGGCGGCAATAAGGCAGCGGTAAAGAGCTATAATGCACTGCCATTTCGAGCGGCTGTACAAAAGCCCCGACATAAGCCCGTAGGTCAACAGCTCAAACGCCATGGGCACTGCTATTAACGGGAACGGAGGCATACCCCAGATTGCACTGCGCAGGAGCGGCGTGCAAAACCCCACCATTGCGCCGTATTTCGGCCCGCAGATAAAGCCGCAGAGCAGCACGGGGATATGCATGGGCAGTATCATATTGCCCAGCGCCTGATTTGACCCTGTGACAAAGGGCAGGAGCAGTCCCAAAGCTAAGAACATTCCCGACAGGGCTATATTTTTTGTTAGGTTTTTATTCATGTTCCTTTATCCTTTCCGATATTTTAAAGGGCACGGCAGTCGGGTGCAGCACCGTTTTGGTTTTCTATTGAAATTATACCACAGATCGCCTTTGCTGTCAAGTATTGTAAGTCCCATAAATCAGATTTTTCTTTTTTCGGTGGAGTGGGTAAGGCCAAGAATATAGTCAACGCTGACGTTGTAGTAGACGCTTAGCTTTACGGCGGTATCGGAGGATATTTCCCGCTTGCCCGATTCGTAGCAGCAGTAGCCCGACTGGGTGCAGCCGAGGAAGTTCGCCACTTGCTTTTGAGTTGCACGGTTGTTTTTACGCAGTGACTTTATAATGCGAGCAGTTGTCTTGACAGACATTGCCTCGTCAGACGTTGATTCGGGGTTTTCGGGACACGCAGGGTAGGGGCGTTTATAGGGCGTGCGCCCCAGCAGGAAATCCGCACTGACATTGTAATAGGCTGTA
>CAMWLD010000300.1 GCA_947175005.1 uncultured Ruminococcus sp.
GGGGGAGGTTTCCGAAAATGTTTCCACGGAAAGCTTGTCGGAGGAAATTTCCGAGAGTGTTTCCACGGAAAGCTTGTCGGAGGAAATTTCCGAGAGTGTTTCCACAGAAAGCTTGTCGGAGGTAATTTCCGAGGCGAACGAAGAAATGTCCGATGATCCGGAGGATATTTCAGAGATATTCACATACAGAATAATTGATGATTATGTGAGGATAGGCAAATACAAGGGAAACGATCCGATCGTGGTTATTCCCGATTTTATAGAGGGTTTGCCCGTAAGAGCCATTAATGAAAATGCCTTTGCAGATTGTAGCATTACCGAACTTACACTTCCTGCGGAAATTGAGGATGTTTCCGCAAAGAGCATAAATTACTCGAAAGAATTGCAGAACATTTACATAAGCGAGGGCAGCGAGAATTACATATCCGTTGACGGCGTAATTTACACGTCGGACGGAAATATACTTGTCATGTACCCGGGCGGCAGGACGGGAGCGGCTGAATTTGCGGAGGGTGTGACCCGCATAGGGGACAGGGCTTTTTACAGCTGCAAAATAGAAAACGTGACTTTGCCCGATACGGTGGAGGTAATAGGGACAAGCGCATTTGAAAAATGCAGCGGGCTTGTTGATATAACGATCCCGGGAAATGTTAAAACGATAGGCGCATTCTCATTTTCGGGAAGCGGGCTGGAAAATGTAACTTTAAGCGAGGGAGTGAAAAGCATTGGCACAGCGGCATTTGAGCGCACGGAAATTATGGAGATATATCTTCCCGACAGTGCATCAAGTGTGGGAGAATATATTCTCGGCAGCGGTGAAAGAGGAGCAAGCATAAGCGCATGTAAACCGATAGAGGGGCTGAAAAGCCTTGAAAAATACGAGAAAATTTCCTACCGAAATGAAACGGTTCTTGACGGGGCGATAAGGGCGGCAAGGCGCACCGCAGACAGGGAAAATGAACACTACCGTTACAGGGGTTATCTTACAGACATTGACGGGGACGATTTCCCGGAATTGCTTGTGAGCTGTAAACACAAGAACTGTGAGTACGATGAGGAATATCCGAATTATCTTTATCGTTACGACATGGAGAAGAGTAACTGGGAACAGATATATGTGGCAGTATATGACGATGAAGTGTTATTTTACCGTGACAGGGAAAGCGGTGAATATATGCAGCTTAGCTGGGGATGTAACAGCGAGGTGGCATATTGCTTTGAAGCATGGATAAGCAATGAGAACGGGGAATACAGGATAGGCGAGTCAAGCTATTTTTATCCCATAGGCTATTATTCGGAAAACGAGGGATATATAGCACGCTTTCAGGGCGGCGGGAAGTATGAAATATATGAAGAAACATCAGAGCTTGAATATCCGCTGTATCCGGAGAAAGCAGCTTTTGCAAAATTTATAGACGGCGTTGTGGATAAGGAAAGATATGAGCTTTTGGGAAAATTCAGCTTTTCCGAGACTATGCGGGAGCTTTCGGAGAAATATTCCGATTCGGAGGACGGCATTATAATATGCGGAGATTTTGCCGATTCGCCCGACCCCGAAAAAGCCTATTTTGAGCTTGGGAGCCGTTATGACAGTTACGGAAATTATATTTATCCAAGCAGCGATCAGCCCTGTGCGGCATCTTTATCGGTTACAATAGGCGAAAATAATTATAATGAGTATTCATTTTCCGCATATCTTGTGGGCGAGGATATAAATCCCGAAAATTTTGAAAAGCTTGCCGCTCTGCCGTCTTTAACGTCGCTGCATTTATTCGGGACCGAAAGCAGCAGTGTAATTGATCTGACGGGGATAGATAAGATTCCTAATCTTCGGGACCTGGGGATAGGCTATATTAGGGTATATGATTCACAGGAGAGAGTAACGGTAACAAATGCCGAGTGCCTTAAAAATACAGAAATTTTATGGTTAGGTGTTAGCGGCGATATCGAGGAGCTTGATTTTATGGTATACCTTGACAAGGTGAGGGGTATTGGCATAGGGCGTTCTATGGACAGACCCGATGATTTTTATTCCGCTGTGGCGGATATGGACAGTCTGGAATATATAGTAGAGTCGGTCTGGGATATTAATGTTACCGAGGGGCAGCATGAAAATATTCGGAAACTGCGTCCCGATGTGCGGTTCTGTCATTATAAGGTTTAAAATTTATTGAAAGGGAAGTGCATTTTAATGAACATAAGAAAAACAGCGGCGGTTTGGGCAGCAGTGGGAGCTATGGCATTGGCTGTTTCCTGCGCCGGGGCGGACGGTTCGGGGGAGGTTTCCGAAAATGTTTCCACGGAAAGCTTGTCGGAGGAAATTTCCGAGGTGATTGAAGAAATGTCCGATAATTCGGAAGATTTTTCGGATATTTTCGCATACAGGATAATTGGCGGCAATGTGAGGATAGTCAAATACATAGGGAACGATAAATTTGCGGTGATTCCCGATACCATAGAGGGGCTGCCCGTTAAAACCATTAACGCAAGCGTCTTTTCGGACAGGAAAGTAACCGAGCTGACACTGCCTGCGGGAATAGAAAATGTTTCGGCTAAAATGATAAATAATACCAAAGAACTACAGTACATTTACATAAGCGAGGGCAGCGAAAATTACATTTCCGTTGACGGGGTCATACTTACAGCCGACGGCAAGACCCTTGTCATGTACCCGGGAGGAAGAACAGGAGAAGCGGAAATTCCCGAGGGAGTTACAAGAATAGGTGACAATGCCTTTTACGGCTGCAAGATCACAGGAGTGAGCCTGCCGGAAACGGTAGAGGAAATAGGGATAAGCGCATTTGAGCAATGCTTAGCGCTTAAAGAGATAACCATTCCGGGCAGCGTTAAGGCGATAGAGCCGTATGCCTTTTGCGGCAGCGGACTTTTAAATATCACCGTAAGTGAGGGCGTGGAAAGCATTGGCACGGGAGCATTTGAAAGTACGAAAATAATGGAGCTATATCTTCCCGACAGCGTTACAGAGACCGGCAGCTACATTCTCGGCAGCGAAAGGGGAGCGAGGATAAGCGCTTGTGAACCGAGAGAGGAGCTGCAAAATCTTGAAAAATACGAGGGAATGTCTTACCGCAATGAAACGGCTCTGGAGGGAGCGGTAAGGACGGCAAGACAAATGGCGGAAAGCAGGGATAAGTATTATACGAACAAGGCGTATCTTACGGATATTGACGGAGACGATTTTCCGGAAATGCTTTTTTGCAATGTTTATAAAAATGACGAGTACAGGGATGAGTATCTCACAGGCGTTTATCGGTACAACAGCGATAAAAGGGTATGGGAAGAAACCATTTCCGCAAGCGACACCAATATAAGCATTTACCGTGACAGGGAAAGCGGCGGGTATATGGAGATAGACAGCGGCGATCACAGTGAAGTGGATTACTTTTTGCAGGCTTTTTTGAACGACGGAAGCAGCCGCTATCTGATAGCCGAATCCGATTTTTTTTATCCTATAAACGGTTATTACGGCAATAATGATGGGTATATGACTTGCTTTGAGTGCGGGGGAAAATTTGAGATATATGAAAATAAAATAAATGAACCCAAAGA
>CAMWLD010000301.1 GCA_947175005.1 uncultured Ruminococcus sp.
ATACCAAGGGGCATTGCTTCGGGAATGTTTGAACCTGTGGACGAATATGTTGACCTTGACAGTCCTCTGTGGCAGGAAACCGCCAAGTTTATGGAGCTTTTCAATTTCGGAGGTAAGCATTACGAGCTGTGCACGGGAGTTTCTCCCGAGGCAGTGGTCATCTACAACAAGCAGACCATTGAGGAAATGGGCTTTGACGACCCTTACGAAATGTACCTGGCGGGCAGCTGGAACTGGGACACAATGCGTAAAATGCTTACCGATTTTGTGGACACGGAAAACGGCAGATACGGTCTTGACGGGTATCACTATCAAAAAGCCATAGGCACATCCGCAGGGGCGACCTGCGTTCAGCTGGAGAGCGGCAGGCTTTCTTTGAACCTTGATGACGAGCGGCTGGAAAAAGTTATGTTTATGGCAAATGATATGTACAATGAGGGACTTTTCCTTGACAGGGCGATGTTTGACTGGTCGGAACAGGCGCAGATGATGGGAGACGGCGGGGAACTGTTCTACTTCTGCGGGATATGGACCCTGGAATCCGACCCGTCCATTTGGTCAACCAAGATATCCCCCGAAAATGCAGCGGTCGTGCCTGTGCCATGCAGCAGCGAATTCGCCCCTGCTTATTCGGTGATACCCGACGGATTTATGCTTTGCAAGGGCAGCGCTAACCCCAAGGGTGCGGTAAGGTATGCGGAATGCTGCATAGCCGCCTCAATGGATGAAAGCACAATTGCCATAACCAACGAAAAGCGCCGCAATGATTATGGCTGGACAGATGAGCTTATTGCCCAAAATGACGAATGCATAAGGATTGCAAAGGAATATCCTTTCTATGACCTTTCCTACGGAATTTCCCAGGACTTTACCTCGGCTATTACCGATTCGGTACAGTACAACACATTCGGCGGAAATTCCTTTGCCTCTGCAAAGGAAGAGGTAAGAGATGTAGCGCAGATACTCCTTGATGAATTCAACAGCCAGCTTGACACGGCTGTATCGGGACAGTGACCTTGTTAATGCGTTAATGAAATATTTCCCCGAAAAAAAATCGAGGGAGGGGAAAGCAATGCCCATAAATCAAAATATATACCCTTACAACGAACAGGTCAAAAAGCTGCCCGTCTATCTTACGGGGATAGGCGGCAGCGAATATCAATACCACATTATCCGTCCTGAGGGGTACAACTGGTCGCAGATACTTTACAGCGCCCACGGCAAAGGCTGCCTTAAATATAACGGCAGCACGGTAAGCCTGACAGAGGGGTATTATTTCTTCCTGCCCAAGGACTTTCCACATGAATATTACCCTGTTTCGGAAAACTGGGACGTACGGTGGGTGGCCTTTGACGGGACAGGAGAAGAGGCGCTGCTGGAGTCGCTTAAAATGACCCGCCCTGCGGTCGTCTGCCCCGACAATGGGGAAAATATGAGGTCGCTTTTCGGGCGTATGATGACAGCGCTCAGTGCGGATAAGGTGTACGGCAGCTATACCTGCGCAGGGCTTGTCTACAGTTACATTATAGAATTTCACAAGCTTCTTTCCGACCGTGCAAATCCGGGCGGCAGCAACCGAAGCAGCATTCTCACTCCTGCAATCAATTACATTGATGAGCATTTCAGAGAGGATTTTTCACTGTCGGTATTGGCGGAAATGGCGGGAGTGTCGCCCCAGCACCTTTGCAGAATATTCAAGGAAACCATGAATATGCGCCCTGTGGAGTACCTTACATACCGCAGGATAAGAGAGGCGGAACAGCTGCTGTGCCGCACCGACCTTCCTGTTTCGGAGATCTGCGAAACGGTGGGATTTTCCGGGGCGGGATATTTCAGTACAGTTTTCAGAAAATGTACAGGCATTGCACCCTCGGAGTTCAGAGAGAAAAACACGATAAACGATTGAAAAAGCCTGTGCATTTTGCAATGCACAGGCTTTCGGTATTCATGATAATCATTTATTATTTTCAAATTTAAATTGAATGCTTACGGATTCGGCACATCTCCCCCGCCGTACATAAAGGACATAGTCTTTGAAGCCTCAATAGAATCGGTGACAGGGGCGGGCTGCCAGTTGCTGTGACTGCCTGTATAAACGTAAAAGGGAGTTATGGTCTCCTCTGCGCCCTCGTATTCGCCGTCCTCGTTGAAATAAAAGGTCTCGGTGAATATCACAGTGCGGTTTTCGGGAGTGCGGTTTGCGCCGTAGCAGAAGTTGCCTATGGAATAGACAATGTGGGCGCCGTTGTATTCCTCCATAGGCCGCAGCACATGGGGGTGAGAACCGACTATAAGATCAACGCCCATATCTACATATTTGTGGCAAAGCTCAGTCATCCAGTCCTCGGGAGCGTGCTCGTATTCCTCGCCGCCGTGGAAATAAAGTATCTGAATATCGCTGTTTTCCATGACTCCCTCAATAGCGGGAGTTATGACAGTATCGGAATTTTCATTAAAAAGTCTTGCGCAGACGACCGCAACGGTCACGCCGTTTTTCTTGAAATAAATGGGATTTTCCGTGTCACCCCAGGCGATACCTGCGCTTGTAAGGGACGAGATCGTGTCCTCATAGCCCTCTGCGCCGTAATCATATGTATGGTTATTGGAAAGATTCACAGCGTCAATGCAGCCTGCACTGAATATCCCCGCATAATCGGAGGGGGACTTGAACCAGAACGCCTCTCCCTCCTTTTCGGTGCGGAAAAGGCTGCGGTCGGAAAGAACAGTCTCACAGCTTGCAATGACATAATCGCTGGAGGCATAATAGGGCACAGCATTTTCAAAGAAATATGACGGCTCCTTGACCTCGGCATATTTCACAAAGGAATCCTCCCTTGTGTCGTTAAGATTAGCCGCAAGCACGCAGTCCCCCACAAAGGTAACGGACACGGAAGTAAGCTCGGGCAGAGACCCGCTCTTAAAATCCGCAATGGGGACAGTGACAAGACCTGTTTCGCTGCCATAGGCGCTCCGCTCGAAAATTTCCGAGGGGCTGACAATGGCGGCGGACTCACGTTCGGGCAGCTCGCCTCTGAACAGCGCTCCGAAAGAAAGCGCCACAGCACAAGCAGCCGTCAGTCCGAAAACTGCGCTTATCTTTTTCATATAAAAAATCTCCGTTCTTTTGTTCACATTTATGGGCTTTTTTCGTCCGGCCCTTTATCTTTTTCTTTGTAAAAACATTATAACACAGAATTTTCCAAAAAACAAGTTAAAATTCGGTTACAAAATATCGGCGGTTTTCACAGAAGTGGAGGGCGGATATTGACATATCGGATAAAAAATTCTTAAATGCAACGAAATGAGGGGAAAAAATTTCTCTGGGGTATAAATTTTGAGCGGCGGAGTATTTGATTGCACAAATATAGAGGGGAATTTTTGTGCAATAAGGCATTGTTGCATATCAAGGAACTATATTGCATAAAGCCAAGCAAGCTATTGACAAATCGGGAAAAATATGCTATAATATAAAAGGCAAGCACGAGCACACACTTCACTCGGGTTCCAAGGGCGGAGCCTTTGGCGGGGACGGGGGCGGAGCCCCAGCGG
>CAMWLD010000302.1 GCA_947175005.1 uncultured Ruminococcus sp.
GAACAAGACTCACCCAATATTATAATTGCTGTGCGTGACAAGAAAAGAGCTGAGGAAGCAAAGGAAGAGCTTACAAAGCGTTTGGGTTACCCCCCTGTGGATATTCATTTTCAGGTAGGCGGCGCTGTTGCAGCAAATTCCGGTCCGGATATTGTGGCGGCAGGGTTCAGGGCGAAAAAACAGTAACATGGAGGCATATCACCGTACACATTTATATTAAAATTGAAAAAATCCGACAGAAGTTCACAAGTTCTGTCGGATTATAATTTTAATTCTGCCCGTAATAGGCATTAGCACCGTGCTTTCTCAAATAATGCTTGTCAAGCAGCTCCTGCTGCATTTTTCCCACCGAAGGGTCTAAGGTCATGGCATGATAATTCATAAAGGCGACTTCTTCAAGCACCACCGCATTATGAACTGCCTCAGCGGCATTTTTTCCCCATGTGAACGGTCCGTGGCTTTTTACAAGAACAGCGGGAACAGTAATCGGATCAATACCTTTAAAAGTCTCGATTATAACGTTGCCCGTTTCCTTTTCATACTCCCCTTTTATTTCGGCTGGAGTCATACTGCGGGTGCAGGGTATCTCGCCGTAAAAATAATCCGCTTGAGTCGTACCCATGGGTATTATCCCCCGCCCTGCCTGGGCAAAGGAGGTTGCCCAGCGGCTGTGGGTATGTACGATTCCCCCGACATATTCAAATTTGCGGTATAATTCCAAATGCGTCGGCGTGTCGCTGGAGGGCTTGTATTTTCCCTCAACTGTCTCACCTGTTTCAAGACTTACAACAACCATATCCTCTGCCGTCATATTATCGTATTCTACTCCCGAGGGCTTTATTATCATAACCCCCTCTTCCCTGCACACAGCGGAAACATTCCCCCAAGTAAAGGTAACGAGCTTGTACCGGGGCAGCAGCAGATTTGCCTCCAGTACTTCCTGCTTTAATTTTTCCAGCATATTAAAATTCCTCCTTGTTAATATATAAATTTAATCAGCTGTCTGCTGCCTCTCCCGCAGCTTTCTGAACGGCAAGACCTTTTCGGTAAAGCTTCATAAATTCGGCAAATCCCTCTGCGCTGCTGCTGTCGGGAGTAACAGTGACTTTCTCGCTTTCCGCAAAAACATCTTTGCCAAGCCATTCTCCCAGTGTTTTTCCACCGCCCCTTATCATAAATGCCGCAAGGAGAGCCATTCCCCATGCACCGCCCTCCCCTGCTGTCGTCATAGTGGAGACCTTTGTTCCGAGAGCGTCTGCCATTACCTGCTGACCTGCCGCAGATTTAAAAAAACCTCCGTGCCCCGTAAATTCCTCGGCGGTAACATCTTCATTGTCAAAGAGAATATCCATACCTATTTTAAGAGCCGCTACAGCGGAATACAATTGCGCGCGGAAGAAATTGCCAAGCTCCAGCTTGCTGCCCGGAGTCCTGAAATATAACGGACTTCCCTTTTGTGCCCCTGCCGCAGGCTCGGCGGAAAGAAAATTGCAGGCGCAAACGCCGCCGCAGGTATTATCCGCAGCCATCGCATTATCGTAAAGAGTATTATAAAGTTTGGATTTATCCAGAGTTATACCCATAAGCTCAGCAAATTCCCCGAACATATTCACCCATGCGTCCAGTTCGGAGCAGCAGTTGTTACAGTGAACCATGGCAGCAGGAGCACCGTCGGGAGTTGCCACAATATCTATCTCGGGGTAAACGCCTTTAAGAGGTTCTTTTGAAAAAAGCATAGAGAAAACGGAAGTTACCGCCGAAATATTTCCCGTTCCTGGCAGAACCGAATTTGTAGCAGTCATACCCGTGCCCGCATCACCCTCGGGAGGGCAAAGAGGTAGTCCGCTTTTTATTCCCGTAAGCCCATCCAGGTCAATAAATTTTACACCCTCCTCCGTAAGGAATGCGCCCTCCGTTCCTGCGGTTTTAATGGGCGGCAGTATCTCACGCAGATCAAGATCATATCCCTTGTCCCTTATCATCTGCTGAAATTTACTCAAGCGCTCCTTGTCGTAATCTCCGTCCTTTACGGGAAAAATCCCTGAGGCTTCGCCAATTCCCACAGCCCTGTCCCCTGTAAGGCGGTAGTTTATGTAGCCCGCCAGGGTTGTAATATGTGAAAGCCGCTGCAAATGTTCCTCGCCGTCCAGAATCGCCTGATACAAATGTGCAGCGCTCCAGCGGGCGGGAATATTGAAGCCCAAAGCCCTTGACATCTCCGTTGCCGCTTCGGCGGCTGTGGTGTTGCGCCATGTCCTGAACGGAGTGAGCAAATTGCCCTCTCTGTCAAAAGCCATATACCCGTGCATCATGGCAGAAATGCCCATAGCCGTAAATTTATCGGGAGTAATGCCATATGCAGCTTTGGCATTTTCCGCAAGCTGCCTAAAGCATTCCCTGAATCCCGTGTGTATGTCATCAAGAGAATATGTCCAATATCCGTTCTCGTAACGGTTTTCCCAAGTATATTCGCCGCTTGCCGCAGGGGCAAGACTGCTGTCGGTAAGAACCGCCTTTATCCTGGTAGACCCCAGTTCGATACCAACAAATGCGCCCTTAGTAAAATCTTTTATGCCTTCGCTCATTTTCACCGCTCCTTAAAAAATTCTCTGTTTAAATAATAACATATAAAGGAATTTTTTTCAAGGGGGTTATGCAATTTTAAAAAAAATTATTTTTCCTTTTCGCTGTATCGTCTCATTTTAACGCTGTCCGCAATTTCTTTAAACACGGGTCCGCAGGTAACGTTGCCCGAAACACCCTCCTCGATCATTATCGTTACCGCATATCTCGGCTCGTCCGCAGGAAAAAATCCGGTAAACCAGCAGTTCATATTTTCCTCCCCGTTTTCATTGTATGTCCAAGTCTGGGCAGTGGAGGTCTTTCCGCCTCCCGTGGTAAATTCGGGCACAGCCTTTGAATTTTCCTTGTAAAGGGTGGATATCATATATGAGCGCAGCTTATCGGCAGTGGACGACCTCATTACTCTGTGAAACGAGGGGGACGCCGCCGCTGTTACCTCGCTGCCGCTCAAATCGCCGTTTATTAAAATGGGAGTCGGCATTTGCCCGTGATTGGCTATCGCCGCCGTTAAAAGTGTTATCTGCAAAGGTGTTGCGGAAATTTTTCCCTGTCCGAATGCGAAATTAGCTTTTTCCTCGGGCACTTTTAGCTCCCTCGCCGTAGGCAAAACCCCCGCAGCGGACTGTATCCCGCTGCCCAGCCTGCAAGCTTTCCCAAATCCAAGCCTCTCCGCAAAATCGTGCAGAAAATCCGTGGGAATATCGCTTGCCAGACTGATAAAATAAGGGTTGCAGGACTCCACCATAGCCTCCCTCATATCCAGCCTGCCGTGACCGCCGTAGCGGTGGCAGTCAAAATTGCTGCCTCTTACTTTAATACTTCCGCCGCAATCGTAGGAATATCTCTCCGAAATGCCGTACTCCAGCGCCGCCCCCGCCGTTACCAGCTTAAATGCAGAGCCAACACTGTAGGCGCTGAACGCACGGTTCACAAAGGGGGAAT
>CAMWLD010000303.1 GCA_947175005.1 uncultured Ruminococcus sp.
AATCTGTTTCTGCCGCCGCCCACAGTCCCGCTGAAAGCAGCGCTGCGATAAGTATCGCTTTTTTTATTTTCATTCTCTTCATCTCCTTTCGCCGAGGCGAAGAAAAGCCCCTTATCTGCGCAGCTTTAGTTCTGCATGTAACTTGCTTTAGTATACATAAAACTCGGTGGAGGTCGTTTTTTCGTTAATGGTGACCTCGATTTTGTAGACCCCCTGCTCCAGCTCCTTTGCAATGGTGGCGGTATCGCTTTCAAAAGCGCGGTTTACGGAAAATTCCGTATTGAATTGCGGTACGTTAATGTTACGCCATACAAGTTCGTCCAGCTTTTTTACGGCGATCTCTGCCTCATTGGTAAGTCTTGCAGTTGTGTAGGCTGCTGTGCCATTTAGTGAGATAGTGCCGTTCTCATAATAAGAGGTGAACAACCAGCCGTTGTTTTCGTAATCCTTTCCGTCAAGGGTCTCGCCGTTTGCGTTCAGGACTATGGGGGAGGGGTATTCGTTTTTCTTGGTAAGGTAAAAGAAATGCTCTCTGTCAATCCTGTCAAGCTTCGGAGAATCGGAGGTCTCGCCGTAAATGTAAATAAGGGACGATTCGCCGTCCGTATATTGCAGGATATAACGGCAGCCTTTTTTGTCCGGGTCGTCAGCTTTGTAGATATAATCCGGTATGCCGTCATTATTGTAATCCTCCAGCTGCAGGGTAAAATCGCCGTCATATTTAAATGAATTTGATGACACTTTCTCTCTCCAGCAAAATCCCGAATCGGTCTGTTTTATTATCCACCAGTAAGGGCTGCTTTCACTCCCTGCTTGATAGAATATTGCCCGATGCCGTATACGGTCGGAACCGTAAAATTCGTTATATGAAATAATTTGTTCCTCTGTTACTTTATTATATAATAAGTCATAGCTTCTGTTTAAGTATACGTCTGCCAGGTGCTTGTTGCCATTTTCTGCCGATTCAAGAAATTCCGTAGGGTCGGTGTAATTTTTAAAGTAGTTCTTTTTAAAAGGATCGTTTCCCAGGCTCAGGGTCATTTTGAGTGGTATTTTACCCCCCTTGGTATTCCCTGCCTGTATGCTGACCGATGAGACCGTTCCCGCAGGCTGCCCCGAATATTCATACTCTATTTGGCTTATTTCATACATATCACCGCAGCGATATTGAAGCTCTGCCGGGGTAATGCCGCTTTCCGCCGTGACATCATAGGAACTTGTACTGCTGTAGCTGCTTTTTGGCTCAATAATATCATTAATGTCATACAAATAATTGTAAATTGTTTTCATAGCGGACTCCGCAATTAAAGCCGTCACAAAAAGCACGATAGTGAGCATAGTTTTTTTGGAAATGTTCATTCAATATCCTCCTTTCCGGGTGTAACTTCATAATCGCAGCCGCTGACGGTGAATATAACGCTGTCTCCCTCGATACTCACCTTGTAATCTGCCGCACCGCTCAAAAAGACCTGTTCCCATACGTCCTCCAAACGTTCGTCGGGGCAGTGCGACCAGTCAAGGTATTGTTTTTCAAGGGTATACCGGGCTATAGCTTCCAGTTCACTGCCGTATTTTAAGGAAATAAGCTCCTGCCTTGCCTCGGCATTCAGCCTTTCCGCCTTAAAGATCAAGGCTTGATTTGAATTATAAAGCTCGGCGCTTTTCGCTGCGGTAAGGTCGGAGCAGCCTGCAATGACCGCCAGGGCAGCCGCTGCCGACAATATCCCCATAATGACAGCGGTTTTCGTCAGGGGACTTTTTCTTCTTTTTTCAATTCCCTTCAAGATCTTTTTGTTTATAATAATGTAAGGCAGCGCTAAAATATAAAGAGCTAAGGGCGCATACAATGGATTTTGGCTGAATATCTTTACCTCTTCCCATATTCGTGTGAAAATGCTGAACTTACTGCAAGCATATAAAGCCCCTGCCGCAGGAAGAGCGCCGGCAGCAAGCATTATCAGAAAATCCGCTTCGCTCCTTACCGTTTCCCAAATTTTACCGAGGAGCTTTTTGAATGCTCCCCCGTTTATGTATGAAGCCTTATTGTTTACGGGCTTTTCCTGTCTGTGCGCCGCCGCCGTAAGCAATGCTCCTATGGGAATAAGCCAAGCCCAGCCAAGGTAAACGCCGTTTAATAAAAAATCATTTAAAGCATAGTATACGGTTATCGGCAAGGCAAACAGTATTTCCAACAGATTATCTGCTTTTATTTTTATTAAAAAGCCGATAAGTGAAGCAACAGTAAGCAGCAGGGGCAGGAAAACCGACCTTAGCTGACCGATCTTCCGTATGATGATATAGCCGCCTTTTTTCCACAGCTTGCTTAGCTTGCCAAGGCTCGGCAAAGGCTCGTCCGAGCAAACGGTCACTGCCCCGTGATCCTTTTCCAGCTCCGCAAAAATCGACATTCTTCCCTTTTTCCAAATGACGCTTTCGATCCTGCCCTCATAGCTCTCTCGCTCCGCCAAAGCATATCCGGGGCATTCTTTTTCGATCTTTTGGCAAATTACTTTGAAATCCCTGTCGGATGAATTTTCCTTGAATACGTAAGTGTGGATCATTTCTCACATCCCCTTTAAATGCGGTCGTTAATCAAAAGCCTGAGTTTTATGACACAGCGCCACAGCGCCGCAGCGCCCGAAGCCGATATTTATCCGATAATTTCCTTAATTTTATTATAACATTTTCCCTGCCGTAAGTCAACAGATAATAAAAATATTATTTTTTAATATTGTCTCCTTGACATTTATCGCAAAATGGTATATAATGTTATACATAAGCGGGAGCATATAAAGCTGTTTCCCGTAAGGTTATTAAGGTGGTGTAGGGATTGTTTCTGAATAAGTTAAATATAATGATCGTAAGCAAGGGCAAGGCGCTGGAAAAATGCTTTTCGGCAATGAGTCTGCCGGAGGACTGTGTTCTTGATGTGCATACCTGCGGCAAATTCCCCGAAAATCACGGCAGCTTCTCTCCGGACAGCGCTGTTATTTTTGATATGACGGGCAAGGCAGTTGATATCGGCGGCGCATTTGAAGAAAACAAGCCGAGCGTTGTTATTGCAGTCGTAAGGGCGGATAATGTGCCGCCCGAGGCGAAGCCTGCGGATAATATATGGGTGATGACAGGCACGGAGGCGGACAAGGTACTGACAGAGGTCTACTGCCGCTGCCTTATAGATTTTATGAATAGCCGTGCGGACAGCAGGCGGCTCATCACCTGCTTTGAGACTGCCATTGACAGCATTCCCGACCTGGTTTGGTTCAAGGATGTCAAGGGCTCTCATTTAAAGGTGAACGACGGCGTCTGCAAGGCTGTGGAAAAGACTAAGGAGCAGATATACAAAAAGGGTCACTATTACATATGGGATATTCCCAAGGAAGAATACGAGCAGGGAGACTATGTGTGCCTTGAATCCGAGGAAATAGTTATGGACGCCCGCAAGACCGTTCTTTTTGACGAAAAGGTAAAGACAAAGAGCGGTATGCGTATGTTCAAGACCTATAAATCCCCCCTTATTGAC
>CAMWLD010000304.1 GCA_947175005.1 uncultured Ruminococcus sp.
GTATATGGACGTTCTTGCAGAGGGCGAGTGGCAGAAAATATTCAAGACAAAGCCCCCCGTGTTCACCACCGAGGAGAAAAAAGCATGGCTTGCCAAAAACACCGACGTTTCCCTCGGCTCTGACGCATTCTTCCCCTTCGGCGACAATATCGAGCGTGCCCATAAATCGGGCGTTGAGTATATCGCCCAGCCCGGCGGCTCTATCCGTGACGACAACGTTATCGAGACCTGCAATAAATATAACATCGCCATGGCGTTTACGGGGATAAGGCTGTTCCACCATTAATTTTAGGAGGACTGTCAATGAATTCTGTAAAAAGCGTGAGAACTGCTGCGGCTGTATCGCTGGTATTGCTTGGCTTATGGACGTTTCTGACTGCGGTTTGCTATATTTTTCAGCCGACCCTTATGGATTATATTTATGGCGGCAACCTTGCTTTGGCCGGTTTTGATGAAAGGGTATTTCTGCTTAGCACGGCTTCCGATATTTTGAAGGTGTTTTTGATTGCCGCCGCCGCTGTGATGTTGTACAGCGGCAGGGGACGTTATTCTCCCCTTGTTATATCTGCGGTTACGTTGGGGGTATCTCCGGTTGTTGACAGGGTTCTTAATTTCATTCAAATGAAACTTACAAGTATATTTGACGGCGTTGAAGGAATTGCAGCCATTTCCGTTTTTTCAAGTTTTACAAATATGCTTGGCTTTTTGATTGTGGCAGGAGGAATTGTGACTGTTGCGGCAGGGGCGGTAAACGCATATGCCAAAAACCGTGAGCCGGAGAGTGCGTTCCCGACTGCTTTCAAATGATCTGCACAATGCAAGGAGGAAATGAGAATGAGTATACCGGTAATCGAAACAGAACGTCTGCTGCTGCGCCCGCTTGTTCCCGAGGACGCAGAGGCTGTCTTTCAGTGGACGGGGGACGATCGGGTCACGGAATATATGAACTACAGCACTTATTCCTCGGCACAGCAGGTGTGCGAGTGGCTGAAAAACGGGAGCGGCAACGTATGGGGCTTTGTAAGGAAGTCGGACGGTCTGCTTACCGGCAGCGGTGACATACATCCTGCAAGGTCGCCCGAAGAAGCGGATAACGGCTTTTGGGAATTCGGCTACTGTTTTCGCTATGACTGCTGGAATAAGGGCTATTGCACCGAAGCCACAAGGGCAATGATAAAATACGCCTATGAGTGCGGCGCAAGGAAGTTTATGGCCCAACACGCCGTCGAAAATCCCGCCTCGGGCAGGGTAATGGAAAAGTGCGGACTGAAATTTTCGGGTTTCGGTTCATATGAAAAGCAGGACGGCAGCAGAGTATACCGCTCTAAAGTCTACAGGGGCTTATGGGAGGATATGGCGGACATATACGGGGATATTTTTTGAAATATCCTGCGGGAGATCACAAGTTATAATTAATCGAATTATGGAGGAATTATTCATGAAGAACAAATTTATTTTAACATCTGCATTAGCGCTTGCCCTTATACTGACGGGCTGCAGCGGAGGAAACACCGAAGAGACCGCACCCGCAGACAATGCAGTTGACACTATTGCCGACACGGTTGCCGACACTATCGCTGATACAGCGGCCGACCTTAGCGAAAGCGCAGCGGCAGATACCGAGGAAACCGAGGCAGCGACCGAGGAAGAAGCGGACTCCGCCGATGAGGATGATGACGATAATTTCGGCGAGACCGATAAATTCTACGGCGGCGTTTTCCATGGGAACGGCTACACATTAAAAATCGACGGCGACACATGGATGGACATCAGTGCCATGATGGACTACGTTAAAAAAGCCGCCAACGATTCGGACATAGACTTCGGCATTGACTTTACCGACGAACAGTATTCCGATGCCTATGACGGTATGTTCATCTGCCCCGACAGCGAGGGCGCAAACTTCAATATGACCGTGGTCGATATGGGCATGGATCTGAACATAGCCGACGAGGGCGCCGAGCTTTACGGCGCAATCATTGAGCAGCAGTATTCCGCAGTGGAGGGCTGCACCTTCTACGGCTGCGAGACCGACAGCGCAGGCGGCTATGACTGCTTAAAAGCGGAGCTGGAAATGACCAGCGGAGATGTTATTCTGCGCATGGTGCAGTATTGCTTCTGGGAAAACAAAATGCAAATGGTAATAACCTTTACCGCTACCCCCGATGAGTACGAGGAAATGCTCCCCGAATTTAAAAAGGTGCTTGATTCCGTTTCCTTTGAGGGTTAAGGAGAGCGCAGCATGAAAAGAATACTTTCTGTGACTGCCGCCTTGATGATGCTTTTCACCGCCTGCGGCAGCACATCCGATAATACCCCGAACGCCTCGGAAATACAGGAAACGCAGGCCGCAGAGCAGGATATTTCCGACGCCGTTTCCGATTCTTCCGAACAGGAGACTGAGATCGTGCAGTATTACACCATTGACCCCGATAAGGAAAAATGGACGTACTTATTGGAGGATGACGGGAGTTTGTCCTTTATTCATAATGAGCTTGAAGGCGTTTATTTCAATATCGGGAAAAACGATCCGCCTCCGGAGGATATGAATATAACCGCCGAGGCCGAGGGCGAGATGATAAAAAGTCTGTGTGAACAGCTTGGGGTAGAGGTCATCAGTGATGAAAATTCTACTATAGGCGGCATAGACTGGTTCGGCGGTCTTGCGGATATGGGCGAGGGCGACAGAATGAAAATGCTCGGAACGGTTTATAAAACCTCCGAATACAATTTGGTGATATTTTTTCCGGATGAATGTTCAGAAGCGGCTTTATCCGATATAGAGGAAGCTCTGAAAACATTTGAATTTACCGAAGATTAAGGAAAGGAATGTTTTTTATGAAAATACTGGTAATAGGCGGCGGCGGCAGGGAACACGCCATAATAATGAAGCTTTCCGAAAGCAGCCGTGTGGAAAAGCTTTACTGCACTCCGGGAAACGGAGGCATTTCCCGTTATGCACAGTGCTATGACGTTAAGGCGACCGACATTGACGGCGTTGTTGCCTTAGCCCGTGAACTGGCAGTGGATATGGTGGTCGTTGCCCCCGACGATCCCCTTGTTATGGGCATGGTTGACTCTTTGGAAGCCAATGGCATTCCAGCATTCGGGCCTAACAAAGCAGCTGCAATTATTGAGGGCAGCAAGGCGTTTTCCAAGGAGCTTATGAAAAAGTATCACATTCCCACAGCGGAATACGAAATATTCGATAACAGTGAGGCAGCAATTGCTTATCTAAAGGAGAAAAACAGCTATCCCGCCGTTATAAAGGCAGACGGACTTGCACTTGGCAAGGGCGTTATCATTGCACAGAGCGAGCAGGAGGCTGTAGAAGCCGTTAAATCAATGATAGACGGCAGACAGTTCGGCGAAAGCAGCGCACGGGTGGTAATCGAGGAATATCTCACAGGCCCCGAGGTCTCCGTCCTCAGCTTTACCGACGGCAAGACCCTTGTCCCCATGATATCTTCCATGGATCACAAGCGTGCACTGGACGGCGACGAAGGCCTTAACACAGGCGG
>CAMWLD010000305.1 GCA_947175005.1 uncultured Ruminococcus sp.
TTCATAAGTGCGGGGATAACCCTTTGCCTTATCTTGTTTCGGGTGTAATCGTCGGTCAGATTGGTGCTGTCGGTGACAAAATCCTGCCCGTGCGCCTCTAAATATTTTTCAATTTCTTCCCGTGAAACATCAAGCAAGGGGCGGATAATATTATCCCTTTTATAAGGTATACCCCCAAGCCCCCTTACTCCCGTGCCGCGGGTCAGGTTAAAGAGCACCGTTTCGGTGTTATCGCCCATATTATGAGCCGTGGCAATAAGCGCACCGGAAAGCCGCTCCGACTCCTTTTCAAAGCAGTCATACCGCAGTATTCTCGCAGCTTCCTCGGTGGAATATCCCTTTTTTTCCGCATATTCCGCCGCATTAACGCTGTAGACCCGAATGGGAATGCCCTCTCTCTCGCAGAGCCGCAGACAAAAATCCCTGTCCCTGTCGCTTTCCTCTCCACGCAGATTATGGTTGATATGCACCGCCGAAAGCGCAAAATTCAGCCTTTCACGGAGTTTTTTAAGCACCAGCAGCAAACAAACGCTGTCAGCCCCTCCCGAAAGAGCGGCAACAACATGCCCATGCCCTTTTAACATATTATGCCCATGCAAGGCAGCGGCAGCATTGTTTTCCACCATTTGGCAAATGTCCTTATCCGAATTCATACCGCCATGCCCTCGCTGCGGCGGTCCTCGCTGATAAATAGAGTGTACTGCCCGTTCCACCGCAGGTTGATAGTTCCCGTCTCGCCGTGGCGGTTCTTGGCAACAATGCACTCGGCAAGGTTTATATCCTCGGAGGTTGCCTTGTTGTAGTAGCCGTCACGGTACAAAAACATTACAATATCCGCATCCTGCTCGATAGAACCCGATTCACGCAGATCGGACAGCAAGGGACGTTTGTCGTTTCTTGAATCCACGGCTCTCGAAAGCTGAGAAAGGGCGATCACGGGAACGTTCAGGTCCTTTGCCATGAGCTTTAACTGTCTTGTTATCTCCGACATTTCCGTTACCCTGTTTTCATTATGCCGTCCCGAGCTCATCAGCTGCAAATGGTCAACTATCACAAGCCCAAGGTTCTTCACCCGCCGCAGCTTTGCTTTCATCTGAACCGCCGTAATGCCTGCGCTGTCGTCAAGATAAAGGCTCATTGAAGCGATCCTGTCGGAACCCGCCGCCAGCTTTTCCCATTCCCGCTCGCCTATGTCGCCCTTGAGCAGTCTGTCGTTTTCCACCAGACTTTCCGCCGCCAGCATTCTTGTAATAAGCTGCTCATTGGACATCTCCAGTGAAAAAATGACAACATCCTTGCCGGGGTCACGTCTGCAAACGTTTGCGGCAATATTAAGGGCAAAGGAGCTTTTTCCCATAGCAGGCCTTGCCGCCAGAATAATAAGGTCGGATTTGTTAAGCCCGTTTATCACCTTGTCAAGTCCCGAATAGCCCGTCTTTGCACCAAGATATTTGTCCCTGTCCGCTCCCGAAATGCGGTTGAGGCGGTCGTAGGTCTCCAGCAGGACTTCATCCGCCCGAACAAGACCGTTTACCTCTCTCCCCTGCCTAATGTCGTAGATCATCTGCTCCGCAGCGTCCAGCACCACCTCAGCAGGTTCTGCGCTTTCCACAGCGTTCTGCAATATGACCCTTGCCGCTTCAGCCAAGGTACGCAGGTAATACTTTTCCTCAACTATCTTGCAGTAGCTTTCGATGTTTGCAAGAGTGGGAACTCCCTCCATTATCCCCGCAAGATATTCCTTACCCTCCGAGGATTCCTCAAAAACCCCCTCTTTAACAGCCTCGTCCAGCACCGTGATAATATCCGCCGATACTCCCGTTACGGAAAATCTCTCCAGTATGGAAAAAAGCTGCTTGTGCCTCGGGATATAGAAACTGTCCGCCTTTAAATGCTCCAGAGCCGCCGACAGCAGACCCGGGTCCAGAAGCACAGCGCCCAGAACAGTCTGCTCGGCTTCTGTGCTGTGGGGCATTTCCCGCCCTGCGATCTCATCAAAATCCATTTTCTTTAATCTCCTTGAAATTATACGGACAGCTTATTCCTCGATCACCTTGACAGAAACCTTAGCGGAAATCCCCTGATAAAGCTTTACCTCCGCAGTGTATGTGCCGAAAGCCTTTATTTCGGAGTTAAGGGAAATTTTCTTTTTCTCCGTTTTTACACCCAGCTGCGCCTCTAGTGCCTCGGCAACATGACCCGCAGTAACTGCGCCGAAAAGCTTTCCTCCTGCGCCCGCCTTTGCCTTTATCGTAACGCTCTTATCCTTAATGCTTTCGGCAGCAGCCTGCGCCTCCGCCTTGGCAACGTCCGCCTTGTGCTGCTCGGAGGCTTTCTGCCCCTCAAGCTTTGACATATTGGCGGGAGTAGCCTCTACCGCAAGACCCTTCCCTATAAGGAAATTCCTTGCGTATCCGTCGGAAACCTCCTTGACCTCGCCCTTTTTGCCCGAGCCTTTGACATCTGCCGTAAAAATTACTTTCATATTATATTCCTCCTGAATTTATTTAACAGTGAATGTTACTGTTTTTATTGATAGATAACAAAACAAGAAGCTCATCTTGCTCCGTCCATCCACGAACCGTAAGCCTCGCTTTCAATATATTCTGTGGATAAATGTTTGTATTCTTCTAAAGTATCGCACAATTTGCGGGTATAAGGAATACATAGACTGACCTTATTTCCTTTCATTTTATAATACGTATTGACCAGTATTTTACTGTCATTCGGGTTAATAAAAATTATATATTGGTGATCCTTTGTTATTGATTCCTTTATTATATTGCCGGCAGGTATCTCAGTATCAGAGTTCTCATCATTTACTCCAAACATTTTGTATTTATGTTTATTATAATAGTCCATATTTTTTCCTCCAAACATTCCGATTTTTTTCCTTGCTTAACTCTCCTTATAAACGGAAATTTATCTGAACTTTTCCAAACGGTAAAGCTGTTCTTCATCTAATTCTGCTATTCCGTTTTTATAGTCATAGCCCATTTTTCTGTAAAAATCCACCGCTGTGATTGAAGCAGGAATTTCAATTCGCTTTGCCCTTAAAAAATATTCATCTTGTTCAAGCGATTCAATTATTTTCCGCCCTATCCCTTTGCCCTGATATTCGGGAAGTACAAATATTGTGAACAGGCTGCTTTCATCTTCCTTATTCCAGTATGGACCGATTGCACCACAGCCAATGATTTTATTATCATCACAAGCCACATAAAAATTTGTCCAAACCGAGCGTTCGATCAACTTTTCAGCTGTTAAAAAGCTGATATCATTTTCAATATATTCGGGTGAATAATCCTTGCTGTTTGTTGTTCGCAAGGTTTTAGCAATTGCATCTGCAAGTTCGGCAGAATCCTCATTTTTGAATCGTCTGATAACCATTTTCATACCTCCAAATTCCGATTTATCATGCAGGCGTCTTTAGGTCACCATGTTCTTTTTAGAATGGCAAATACCAAAAAACCGCAAATTCTTCATTATTAAAATTCCTATACATCATAGTAT
>CAMWLD010000306.1 GCA_947175005.1 uncultured Ruminococcus sp.
CTTCTATATCGCTGCCACCCTAAAGTCGGACTTTTTTGGCATAAAATTTTTATATTGTTCTTACAGCGGATAATTTTTAAGGTCGGGCAGCTCGTCCAGGGTCAGCACTCTTTCGTGATTATACGCCTTTGTCAGCAGTTCAATGGTGGTATACTCGTCGTTGAGCACCACACCCAGCTTCATGGTAAAGGGGTCAGCCCATGTGCCCCAGAAGAGCCAGCGTGCGTTATCGTTCATTACTTTGTCCGGATCCATTACGCAGCCGTTCTCCGTAAGGGCGATGATCTTAGTCTTTTCCCCGTAATTGTGCGCCATATCCTCAAAACGTCCGCTCTGTGAGGTGTCCACATGATTTCCTGCATATATATCCCAGCCGTGGATATCTACTGTTTCGTCCCCGGGATACCAGGCAGGGTCCTGTCCGTTCCACACCCAAATAAGGTTTGTAAGGTTATGCTCATTGGTCATTTTATCGTACATTGCATTCCAGAGCTTGATATAGCTTTCGGGTTCGCAGTCGCCCCACCAGAACCAGCCTCCCGAAGCCTCGTGGAGAGGTCTCCACAGCACGGGAACGCCCGCGTCCCGCAGTCTTGCAAGCTCGTTTGCCATATTGTCGATATCGTCCATAAGCAGCTGATAGCCTGCGTCGTCCTCGCCGTTCATTATCTTGTCAAGGTCAAGCTTTGAGCCTTCCTTATAGAATGAGCTGTACCAAGGGTGATCCCCTGCGTTGACGGCATAATCCTCCGGAGATGTCCAGTGCCAGCAGAGCTGCACAATGCCTCCTGCGTTATTGTACCAGTCGTAGGCGTATTCTATGGTTCTCGACTCGCTGCCGTGGGCTTTTGAACCGAGGCTGTAGCCCGAAACGTCCAAGCCCAGCACTGCAAAGGATTTCCCTGTTTTTGCGGTTATTTTTTCAAATTCCGATGAGGCTCTCCCCTCGTCCGCATACTGCCCTGCCAGTGAATATTTCCCGTAAACGTCGCAAAGGAACTTGAACATTCTCCTTGTGCGTTCGTCCGCATTGGGGTTGGTAAGAGTAGGCTCGACCGCATAATCCGCCTCGGTAATGGGGTTTGCTGCTGCGGAAATTATCACGCAGTCAATATCCACATATCCCCATGAAGGTGTTATGGAAATAGTATGCTCCCCTGCCTCCAGGTAAATATTGTTAAGGGGCGTATCCGCAAAGAATACGGGGTCGGTGGTGGTGATATCCCCCACCTTCATTCCGTCCACCAGCACGTTGTTTACACGTCCGTTGCTGCCCATTGTCTGGAAATTCAGGTCGTAAAAGCCGCTGTATTCAATATTTGCGGTCATTTTGAGCTCGTCGCCCTCCTGGTTCACGCCGTTTACAAAGCCTCCTCCCGAAGCCTCGGGCAGGTCATGGGCGGCGGCGCTGCCGGAAAACTCACCGCTTTCCGCCTCCACCGTAAGGCTGTAGCCCTCGGGCACTTCCGAAGCGGTCAAGGGATAGTCCGACAGGTCGAGATTTTCGTTATACTCCGTGCGTATCTCCCCGAAAACGGCTTTAATGCCGCCCTCGGTGTTTTCCTCCGAATCCCCCGGAGGCGGTACGGCGTTATTACCGGCATTATTGCCATTATCCGCAGCTGTTGTCTCGAGGCTGTACGCGGGCTTTTCGTCATTATTTCCACAGCCTGTCAAAGCTCCGCAGCACATTGTCAGAGCCATGCACATAGCCGCAAGTTTTTTAAAGTGAATCTTCATTTTTACAGTTCTCCTTTAGATGTTAGAGGTTAGAAGTAAGAGGTCAGAAACTTGAGCCTCCGATTCGATACCCCGAAAATATATTAAACGTTAATTTTTAAATACTATTTTTCCCCCGACCATTGTCATGGTCACATTTGTAAAAATATCAAAGGGATCATTGTCAAGCAGGATAAGATCCGCGTCCTTTCCCGTTTCGACAGATCCTGTCCTGTCCCCGAAGCCGCCCAGCCTTGCGGCGTTTACGGTTATGGCTTTAAACGCTTCGTCACGGGGCAGACCGTGCTTTGCACAAAGGGCAGCGCCCATGGCAAGGAATTGTATTGGAGTTTCCGGGTGATCAGTGCATATAGCAATGGGAACGCCTGCTTTCATAAGCTCTGCGGCATTGCCGAGAGAGGCATTTGCCAGCTCGGGCTTGCCTCTGTCGCATATAATAGGACCTATTACGGCAACGGCTTGCCTTTCTGCAAGAATATCCGCTATCAGGTGACCCTCGGTGCAGTGAACGAGCAGAGCACGCAAATTAAACTCGTCCCGTATACGCAAAGCGGTAAGTATATCATCTGCACGGTGGCAGTGGATATGGGCGGCAAGCTTCCCTTTAAGCAAAGGTATGAGCGCCTCGCACTTTATGTCGTATTCGGGCAGGTCTGTCACATCTTCGGCAGCTTCTTTTTGCTCCATATAGCGCTGCGCCTTGTAAAGCGCCTCACGAATAAGAGCGGCGGTGGCAAGTCGGGTCTGCGGGGCTTCCTCGCGGTCGGTGTAATAGGATTTGGGGTTTTCGCCCAAGGCAAATTTTATCCCCGCACGGCAGATAACAGCCTCGTCAAGGGTTCGCCCTGCGGTCTTGATTGCCAGCATATCGCCGCCTATAGGGTTCAGCGAGCCTACCCCCGTTACAACGGTTGTGACCCCTGCTTTTACGGCGTCTGCAAAGCAGTTGTCACGGAAATTTATGCCGTCTATTGCACGCAGGTGGGGCATTACAGGGTCGCTGCCCTCGTTTACGTCGTCCCCCTCCTGTCCCATGCCGTCGCCTATCAGACCCATATGGGTGTGAATGTCGATAAAGCCCGGGCAAAGTATGTGTCCCTTTGCGTTTATATCCCCGTCGGAAATTTTATCGAGTTTTCCCTGGGAGACCTCGGCTATTTTGCCATTTTTTATTTTAACATAGCCGTTCTCTATGTCGCCGGCCTCGGACATGGTTTTTATAAAGGCATTATAGATGCATACACTTGTATCGACCATATCAGCCCAGCCCGCATTCGTCGTAGTCTTTCCAGCGTTCGTTATAGTTATAGTTGCTTACCATTCTGTAGGCGATATAGCCCGCAGAGACCAAAAAGAGGAACAGCGCCCCTATAATAGGCAGGGCGGTACGTATCATCTGCTGTGTTTGCATACGGCGAATCTTTTCGTTTTTCATGGATCGGCCTCCTTATATATTCTGTATAGAATTATTATATACTATTTTTATGAACATTATATTAAATTAATAATTCTTATTTAATAATTATAATAAGTGCTCAAACGCCGCGGGGCTATTTTCCCCTCATGCGCCGGGGAAATGGCTTTTTTCCTCTCAAACGTCGAGGGAGTGGCTTTGTTCCCCTACCACGCTGGGAACCAACTTTTCCCCCTACCACGCCGAGGAGTTGCGTAGTGTTGATGTGAATGAGTTGTTGAAATGCGTGTGTTTGTTGGTTGATGTGACTTGCCTGTTACTATGAAAT
>CAMWLD010000307.1 GCA_947175005.1 uncultured Ruminococcus sp.
ATCCTACAGCTTCCTGAACGCCTGGAACACATAATACAGCACCACGAAAGCCAAATTATAAAACAATACCCTTGTAACCGTAAGAGCTACCATGGAGTTTAGCAGCACCAAAGTGAGCGTCAGCAGAATGCCCACCAGAATTGCAGCCGCCTGTATGGTAACGCCCGCGGAAATTATGCTGCGCAGCCTGCCCGCACCCAATATCAGCTGTGCAAAGGACGAAAACCTGCCGGAACAGCTGAGAGTGGAGGCTTTTTTCGGCTCGTACTCCGTGACCTTTTCAAAATCGGGGTGAAGCCTGAACGGTATGAGCTTGAACATATTCGGCGATACCTCAAACATCTCCGAAAGCCTGTTGACGGAAAGCATGGAATCCACCGACCGCAGCATTACCGCCACATGCTCCTTTTCCAGCTCCCGCAGAGCGTCCCCTATTTTGTAGGAGGGCGCAAGGGCTATTATGAACATGGCGGAAAGCTGCCCCGAAATGGACAGATAAACCGCTATCCTGCCTCCTGCGGTGTATTCGCTTTCCTTTGCGGGAGAGGGCAGCCCCTCAATGCTGTGATTCTGCATAAGCTCCCTGTTGCCCAAAAGCACACGCCTGTTGTTTATCCAGCCGCAAAGCCCCATGGAATCCTCATACATATAGCTTTCCACCGGGTTGAGCATTTCCGTCTTGCCCACGATTATATCATAGAACATACTCTTTAATATACTGCCCGACTGGCTCGTAAGACTTGCCGCCTCCACAATAGCCTCGTCAATGCTGGAGTCTGGAAAGCTCTTTATATTTATAAGGCTGATACTTCCCGGAGGGAACAGCTGTGCCGCGTCCACCAGTACACTGTTGACCTCGCTGAACTGCTCCACGCTGTCATATCCTATAATTACCCCTTGATTCCTGCTGTACAGCTTTGAGGCCTTGTTAAGGGGCAAATGGGACACCAGTGTCATGGAAAAGCAGCTGCACGCCGCAATGCAGCCCGTAGCAGTGGAAAGCCCCACGTACATCGCCGCTCCCGTAGACCCGTGAACGGATACTCCCATAACTCCCGCCAGCAGCCCTATAAGCACACTTGCCACAAGGATTATCGGCGTAACAATGCGGCAGAATCTGTCCGCCCCGTCCGAGGCATAGGAATTTTTAAGGAAATTCCTTACTATCTCCGTTTTCTTCATGCCCGCCAGCACCGGGAAATCCGTCAAAGCCCCTCTGGTAAAGTTTTGAGCCGTGTTTTCATCCTCTACCGTAAACAGCGCATAATGCTCCCCGTCCGAGGAAATATAGGCAAAATTCCGTTGAGCCGTTGTTACCATAAGCAGCTTGCCTATAGTGTTGAATATCAGCGCACCTATGGCAACAGGCGTGTATATATACACATAGCCGCTTTGTATCATCATATAGGGCGCAAATATCGCAGCAATTGAGGTCACAAGGCACGCCATAAGGGTCAGCGCCGCCAATGAGTCAATATCCGATTTGAAGGAGAATATTTTCCCGATACCGTTTACTACCGTCTGATAAGCGATTATCCCCGCAGCAACACCCAAAAGATTATTTATCAGAATGAATTTCGTAACATTCTCGCCCTGCCTGCTGATAAAGGAAATTTCCTGAAGCACAGGCATATCAAAGTCGTTCGCCATAGCAATATATGCGCTTAGCACAAAGCACACCGCCAGCAGCAGCAGCCTTATAAGCAGCCTGCCCTTTTGGGTGTCTATATCCTTAGTAATGCTTTCAACATCGCTGTAGCTTTCAAAATCCTCAACGGATTCCTCCCTTGTCTCCTCCTCTTCCTCCTCGGTGTTTTCCTCCTCGTCGCCCACCAGCTTGAAGTCCTTTATCTTCTTTTCCCGCCGCTCCATAAGAGCGGAAATTTTATCCTTTTCCGCCTCCACCTTTGCGGCGTTTATCTGAGCGGTGTCCTGTAAAATTTTATCGGAAAGGTCAAGGTCAATATCGGAAATATGCTTGCGCTCAATGGGGGCAGCCCTGCGTATTTTCCGAATGTCCCCCAAAAGCTCAGAATCCTCTTCCTCCTCGTCTCCCTTGGCCATAAGCTTGTTGAATATACCCGTGGTAAAGCCCTTCAAAGGAGATGTTTCGCTGCGCACATTTTCACGCTTTGCGTGTCCGGGAGCCTCGTATTGGCTAAGGATAGCCTCCACATCGTCCTCCTCGGCGTAAATAAGACCTGCAAGACCCTCCTCGGCCTTTCTCACAGGCTTTTTCTCCGCCTCACTGCGCTGCTTGTACTTTCTTTCGTAAACCTGCGGCCTCTCCATTTTTTCGGAAAGACTTGCGCCCTTGTTGTTGTTGAGCCGCTCGTCGTTGGCTATGCTCTCGAATATCTCATCTCTTGCTTCCTCGGAAAACAAAGGACTGTTTCCGTATTTGCGGTCAAAATCGTCCTCTTCCTCATAACGGGAGTGAATGCCCGCACCGAGGAAATTGTCATCGGCGTCAAAGCCGTGCTTGCGCTTGACCTTTACCTTTTTCTTCAGCTTAGGGTCATCCGCAGGGGCTTTTTGGGGCATGGGCTGATCCGCCTTCCCGGCAGCCTCATCACGGACAGCCGCATTTTCCGAAGCCGCAGGCGCAGTTGCAGGTGTATCAGCAGCCGCAGCCGCAGGTTCAACAGGCTTTTTCAGCTCTGTTGTAAAGCCAGTGTGCACAGGCTTGCCCTCCGCCATAAGCTCATCGGAGGTTTTAAGCTCGTCGGGCATGAATTTGCGGTCATAGTCGCCGCTCAAGATCTCATAGTCTACCTGCTTTTTCTTCTTTATGCGGTCGTTTTCCCGCAGCGCCTCTTCGCGCTTTTTCGCCCGCACAGCCTTTTCCGCCTGAGCCTTTATTTCCTCTCTTGCCTTTATCTCCTCGGGACTCGGGTAGTCCGAGGAAAGGGAAATATTTATCCCGCTAAGGTCAATATCCGTGGTGGATTTTCGGCTTTGGAATATCTCCTCAAGCCCCGAATCCTCGTAATTCTTGGTTGCAGGATAGCTGTTTAAAATATCATCCAGCGCACTCTCGCCGCCGGCAGCACCCTTGCCGCCGGTTTTATGATATTCATTTAATATATTATCCAGTGAATATTTACCGTCAGCCAAATCCGCTGCCACCCTTCTTGGTTAATTAATAATTAAAAATTAATAATTAATAATGAATTTGTGTTTTGCTTAACTTTTTTGGACTGTGCGCTGTTTTCGGGTATTTGTGAACTGCTTATATTATAAATTGCATAAAGATCAAATATCCGAAATAATACGCCGTAAAAGCACTTGAAAGCAATGTCACAAATCCCGTCCATTATTAATTTTTCTGCACAACACACACTGCAAAAGCACTTAAAAGCAATGTCACATAATCCCGTCCATTATTAATTATTAATTATTAATTAATTCTCTGTCTTACCGCCTCATACATAAATATCCCCGCCGCAACCGAGGCGTTAAGGG
>CAMWLD010000308.1 GCA_947175005.1 uncultured Ruminococcus sp.
CGGTCGCTTTACTTTGTTCGCACCTGTTAGCGACTTCGCCCTTACGGGCGGCAGCGATGAAAATGTGCAACTAAAGTTGCACTCGGCATTCGCCGCACGTTTCTATGCTGCTGCGCCGCCCGATTTTTACTTTTTCGGCAGTTGTGAGATATCGTGTTTTGCGTGACTTTGACTTTTAGGTTAAGCGAATCGGGCGGCGCATTTTGGGGTGCTCTTGCAGTGCGTTCTGTATGGCGGCTGTTAGAGGGGGCGCTGCCCCCCGTCCCCCGCAAGAGCTGTTTTGAAAAAACATATTGCCCTCTGACCCGCCAAAGGCTCCGCCCTTGGAACCCGAGTGGAGTGTGCGAAGAGTGCACGTTTGAAAAACATTTTCTATGTTGGGATTTTTTACTCATGAACTTTAAAAATTTTATCGGCGACAGAAAATTCTACAAGACTGTTTTCGCTGTGGCTGTTCCCATTATGATTCAGAACGGCATTACAAATTTTGTGGCGTTATTGGACAACATAATGGTAGGTCAGCTCGGCACGGAACAAATGTCCGGCACGGCTGTGACAAACCAGCTTCTGTTCGTATACAACTTATGCGTTTTCGGTCTGCTGGCAGGCCCCGGGATTTTCGGTGCGCAGTTCTACGGCAAGGGCAGCAATGAGGGTGTCAGACAGGTTTTCCGCTTCAAAATAATCATCGGGGCGATCGCTCTTTTCGGCGGCGCTGCCGTGCTTTCCCTTTTCGGGGACGGACTTATAAATTCCTATCTCACAGGTGAGGGACAAGAGGGCGACAGGGCGCTTATATTCGCCTCGGCAAAAGAATATCTGAACATCATGCTTATAGGACTTATCCCCTTTACGGTGTCCCAGATATACGCTTCGACCCTGCGTGAGACAGGCTGCACTGTACCGCCCATGTATGCGGGTATGGGCGCTGTGCTGATAAATCTCCTGCTGGACTGGGTACTTATTTTCGGGCGTTTCGGTTTGCCCGAAATGGGGGTAAGGGGTGCGGCTTTGGCAACGGTAATTGCGCGGTTTGCGGAGTGCGGTGCGGTGGTTATTTACACCCACGCTTCAAGGGGGAAAAATGAATTTATCAAGGGAGCTTACAAGAGTCTTGCAGTGCCTATCGGGCTTGTCAAAAAGATAATCATCAGCGGGCTGCCTTTGGCGGTGAATGAATTCTTTTGGTCGTCGGGAATGGCAAAGCTTAATCAATGCTATTCGCAGAGGGGCTTGGAGGTTGTGGCTGCTACAAATATTTCCTCGACGATACTGAATATTTTCAATGTGGTATACATTGCGCTGGGGTCTGCTGTGGGGATAATCGTAGGGCAGATACTGGGTTCGGGGGATATGAAAAAGGCAAGGGACACGGATACGAAGCTTATTGCTTTCAGTATTGCTGCGGGGGCGTTAGTCGGGGCTGTGGTTGCTGCTTTTGCGGGGGTATTTCCCGAGCTGTACAACACTACCGATGAGGTAAAAGCTTTGGCGGGGGATTTTATAAGGATACTTGCTTTGTTCATTCCTTTGCACGCTTTTATGAATGCGGCTTATTTTACACTGCGTTCGGGAGGGCAGACCTTTATCACGCTGCTGTTTGACAGCGTGTTCATGTGGGTGGTTTCCGTGCCTACTGCGCTGCTGCTGGTAACGTACACGGGGTTTGATATTAAGGCGGTTTATTTCATTTGTCAGTCGGTGGATATTATCAAGGTGGCAATGGGAATAGTGTTCCTTAAAAAGGGCGTTTGGCTTAAAAATATTGTGGGTGATTAGGAGGGTATCAGAGTGGCTGTTGACTGCGGATTTATAAAGGAAGATCACTGGTTCAGATACAAGGCTTGCGCAATTATTATTGAAGAGGGCTGTGTATTGTTTGCAGGCAATTCGAGTGAAGATTATTTCTATCCTGTGGGCGGCGCTGTTCATGCGGGAGAAAGGGCTGAGGACGCTGTTGTACGGGAGGTTTTTGAAGAGACGGGAGTGCGTTATGAGATAGACCGATTAGCGGTCATTCATGAAAACTTTTTTTATGGAGATACACCTCCGCTGAAAGGACTTGACTGTCACGAAATAAGCTTTTATTTTATGATGAAGCCAAGGGGCACTCGTGAGCTGCATAGTAATAGCTACACATATGGCGGTGTGAAGGAAACTATGCACTGGATACCCATTGATGAGCTTGACAGGCACAGGGCTTATCCGAGTTTTCTTAAAAGCTATTTGAGCTGTGAACATTCGGGGATAGAGCATATTGTGATAGACGAAAGGGTGTGATTTTTATGGCTGACGGCAAAATGTCAATGGAAGAAATTGAAAAAGAGATAAGAAAGCTTTTGAAAAAATATAATGCGGATCATGCGATATTGTTCGGGTCTTATGCAAGAGGAGAAGCAGATGAAAATTCGGATATTGATGTTATTGTGGTGGGGGGAGAAAAATTTAATCTGACAGATATTCTTGATTTTGGTGAGGAACTTAGAATTTCTACAAAAAAGAAGGTGGACGCTTTTGAGATAAGAGAGGTTGTCAAGGATTCGGATTTTTACAGGAATATTATGCGTGAGGGAGTGAGGATAGTATGAGAAAAAGCGACAAGGAGAGGCTAAAAAAGGTTGTATCAACTTGGGAAAAGCTTGAATTTCAAATGCAAAAACATGAAATAACCAAAGAAATGTTACTGACCGATGAATATTTCCAATGGACTGTTACTACACCGCTATATAATATCGGTGAACAGGTGTACCAATTAAGCAATACTTTCAAAGAAAGTCACCCGGAACAACCGTGGCAAAAAATTTCGGCATTAAGACACAGAATGGTGCATGATTACGAAAGCATTAACTGGGAAATGCTGACCGACATAATCTATAATTATATGCCTGAATTTATTAAAGAGGTCAGGGAGATAATCGAGGAAATGGACGATTAGAAAGGCGGGTGTTTATATGACACGCCAAAAATAATTATCGCAAGTTTGTGCGCATTGGTTTTGGCGGGGGCGGTGTGCTTATTATACAGACCCTTTTACTACCGCCTTTATATGGGAGACAGGATAAAGGGGAACATTTCCGTTACGGTGGATAATGAGATGATAAGCCTTAATATGGCGGATATTCACGGCTGCGACAAGTGGAATGTACAGGGCTGGAATGCAAGTGTTGCCGTAAAGGGCGGGGAATACGGCAGATATGATATCGGAGTGGATATTCCCGGGTTGGAAAGGTCGGTGACTGTAGCGTGTCATCAATACAATTGGTGGAATGTTACAAGATTTGATCTTGAGATACTTGTTGATACGCAGAAAAATTTTGTGACCTATTATGGTGAATATTCCGGACTTGATGAAATCGGAAGTTCACACAGTTACAGGATAGACAGCACACAGGAATTATCGGATGATAAACTTGAATTATCATTCGGGATATAAAAATCAATTTTAAATAATGAAAAGGAGAAA
>CAMWLD010000309.1 GCA_947175005.1 uncultured Ruminococcus sp.
ATTCCCGGGAGGCTTTACCCCCGAATATGCCATAACTTCCAACGGCGCAAATCTCCTTGTAAACGGCATTCCCGATAAACCGTGGCACGAAGAAATTTCCGATAATATCGCCGCCTGCGCCGCTGAATTTGCCGCCCTCGAGGAATACTTAAAAAGCTGCCCCGAGGTCTATTTTGATATAAGAATAGTCGACAGCGCATTCCTTTTCACCAAATGCAGAAACGCCAATGAGATCATCACCCGCGCAAGCCGTGAAATTTCCCCCGCCCTCACAAAGCTTTTCTCATGCGGCGATAAGCTCTACTCCCTGCCCCGTGTCTTGGGCAAGGAAACCGCCCTTGCCCGCCTGCGTGAGCGTTTCCCAAATGAAAAGATCATAGCCGCAGGGGACAGCCTTTTTGACGAGGGAATGCTCCGTGCCGCAGATATGGCCATAGTAAAATCCGGCGAGCTTTCGAGCAAAATTCTCAATTCAAACCAGTTCACCGAAGAATTCGACGACCCCGATTTTGCCCTTAAAACCGCATTGCAGCAAGCAGAAACCGAGTCAAGGTAAGCACACCTTGACTCGGCTTTTTTTTACCGTCTATATTGTCGCTTTCCCCGCCAGCTTCTCCGAATATTCCGCACGGAATTCCGCAAAACTCCCCTCGTCCAGTGCCTCACGTATTTTCTCCATAAGCGTGTTGTAAAAGTAAAGATTGTGCATAACCGCCAGCCTGCCCGCCAGCTGTTCATCCGCCTTGAAAAGGTGACGTATATACGCCCTCGAAAAATTGCGGCAGGTAGGGCAGTCACATTCGGGGTCAAGAGGCAAAGGGTCGGTCTCATAGCATTTGTTCGTTGCATGCATTATCCCGTTCCACGTAAAAATAGTGGCATGGCGTGCATTCCTGCTTGGCATTACGCAGTCGAACAGATCAATCCCCCTTGCCACCCCCTCAATAATGTTTGAGGGCGTTCCCACACCCATAAGATAGCGTATCTTATTCACAGGCATAACAGGTGTCACAGCGTCCAGTATGCGGTACATCTCTTCCGTAGGCTCGCCCACCGCAAGCCCCCCCACAGCATAGCCGTCGCAGTCCAGCTTTGCGATCTCTTCCATGTGCCAAATCCGCAAATCCTCATAAGTGCTTCCCTGATTTATCCCAAAAAGCAGCTGATTTTTGTTAACGGTGTCGGGCAGGGAACTCAGCCTCGCCATTTCGGCCTTGCACCTCTCCAGCCACCGCACAGTCCTCTCACAGCTTCTCTTTGCATATTCATATTCCGCAGGATTTTCCACGCACTCATCAAACGCCATAGCAATGGTCGACCCTAAATTCGACTGTATCTGCATTGATTCCTCCGGACCCATAAAAATCTTCCTGCCGTCCACATGGGAATTGAAATAAACTCCCTCTTCCTTTATCTTCCGCAGCTTCGCCAGAGAAAACACCTGAAACCCGCCGCTGTCCGTCAGAATAGGCTTGTCCCAGTTCATAAACCTGTGCAGCCCCCCCATTTCACGAATGACCTTATCCCCCGGGCGCACGTGCAAATGATATGTATTGCACAGTTCCACCTGACATTTAAGTTCATTTTTAAGATCGACCGAGGAAACACCGCCTTTAATTGCAGCCGCCGTTCCCACATTCATAAAGCAGGGCGTCTGAAAAGTGCCGTGAACGGTGGCAAATTCTCCCCGCCTTGCATTGTTTTCGGTTTTTATAAGCTTAAACATTTTAAAATTCCTTTCATATCGGATATTGAAGATATATTGTATTATGAAGATATTACAATATATTTATATATTAACGCACTGTATTATCTTCATATTACAATACATACGAAACCCATTAAGGTAGCCATTTCATAGATAGCCATTTCATTTTAATTTCTTTTCCGCAGGGAATATCATGTATGTCACACTTTGATATATTTGTAATATCCCCAAAAAATTTTTTTGCCATTAATATCCCCTTACCCTTATCCAGCAAACTGTCATCAGCCAATATATAGTCTTCGCATTCGCATAAAAACAGCTCATATCCTCCCGTAAGGGTCAGCAGATAAATTCCCAAAGGCTTGTCAAAAATCTTGTGTTCCTTAAATTCCCCGTTACCTATTTCCAATTTTTCTTTTATCGGAAGCTCATCGCTGAACTTGATATTCTCTTCATTCGGTACAGCCTTAGCGCACCCCGTTATCCGCATATCCCGAAACTCGTCATATATTTCCAGAAACCTTTTCCAGCTCTCCATATTCCCGTCCCCCACATTATCCGAAATTATACGTGCCCACCCTGCCGTTGACTCGTGGTACCCGAATTTTTTTGCCGTAAATTCATAAAAAAACCAAAATGGCAGGGGAGTGTCCGCCGCAAATTTTTCCTTTTCCCATTCAATTATTTTATATTCGTCCAATGCCAGAGAATATCCAATTATAAAAGACTGAAAGTGCCTTATCGAATTTTCCCCGAAATACAGTGCAGGACGCTTTCTCACAAGGTTCAGCATTTTGTCAAACATATCAAAATAGGTCATTTTGAAAATTCCTCCCCTATTAATTTTTATTGAAATTTTTATGAGACTTCAGAAGATTTTTCCCCGTTTCATCATTCTCACGTGCAATGCTTTTAAGCCTGCCGTCCACCTCTTCCTCCATACCCTCCAAAGCCGCCATAGGCACAAATCCGTGAAGCGCATTGCTGTTAAAATCGTCAAAATAAACCGCCCCGCAGTCGGGACATTGATATATCGTCCTCATCCTTTCCCATAAATCACAGACAATATCGGATCTCCTGTGTTCGTCCTCGATAGTTTCACCCTTAATAGCCCTGTACCTGTGAAAGCTGTCCGAAAATTCATCCGAGTCCTCATCCGGAAGAACGTATCCCTTAAAGGGAAGAAAGTCCGTATTATCATGAAATCTGTATCCGCATCTGCAATTAAACCACATTTTCAAAAACCTCCTAAATTATCAGCATAGCGTCCCCGAAGCTGAAAAATCTGTATCTTTCCTCAACCGCCTTTTTGTACGCATTCATCGTGTTCTCATACCCCGCAAAAGCGGAAACCAGCATAATAAGAGTGCTCTCGGGCAGATGAAAATTAGTGATAAGCCCGTCAATAACATTGAATCTGCACCCGGGATATAGAAAAATGTCCGTGTACCCCTCCGCCTCGCAAAGCATTCCGCCCTTTGCCGCCGCACCCACACTTTCCAGCGTGCGGCAGGAGGTCGTCCCCACAGCAATGACCCGTCCCCCCGCAGCCTTTGTCCTGTTTATCGCCTCCGCAGTCTCCGCCGACAGCGCATAATGCTCCGAGTGCATTTTATGGTCAAGTACTTTGTCCTCCTTTACCGGACGAAACGTCCCCAGCCCCACATGCAGCGTCACAAACGCCGTGTTCACGCCCATTCCCCGCAGCTCGTCCAGCATTTCCTCCGTAAAATTCAGAACCGCCGTAG
>CAMWLD010000310.1 GCA_947175005.1 uncultured Ruminococcus sp.
TATTATGGGAGATATTCACGGGAAGCCCGCAATTGTGGCGGACACCCACTGCATACGCATTTCCGGGCGGCTGGGTCTGACAAATTCCAAAGAGCCAAAAAAGGTGGAGGAGGATCTGCGGAAGATCATTCCCCCCGAAAAAAGCTCAGATTTCTGTCACAGGCTGGTTATCTTCGGGCGGGACACCTGCACGGCAAGAAGCCCCAAATGCGAGCACTGTGCTATTAGAGTTTATTTGTCGGAAAAATTTCCCGATCATTGCTGTCGGTTATAATGAGATATTTTTACATATTCTCGGTAGAGGCAAGAAGCAAGAGGCAAGATGTGAGTTCATCTTGCCTCTTTTAGTTTATTCTTTTAATAATGCGGCGAATACTGTTCGGGGGCGTTTCGGTTTCCCGCAGCTTCAACTATACAGCATTTTTCCGATACGGCGCTGAAAATAAGGTGAAAATGAACGTGCAAATTTTTGCGCAAAAAAATTTGCACGATTATTCCTCTTACCCCCTTGACAAATCGGAAGAAAAAGTGTAAAATATAATTAGTGAAAAAATTTGGAAATGTTTATCATTAATTTTGATAAATCGGAGGAGAAAATTATGCAGAAGGCTATTGGCGTATTAACCAGCGGAGGCGACGCCCCCGGAATGAACGCCGCTGTAAGAGCGGTCACAAGGGCTGCCATCAGGAAGGATTACAGAGTTATCGGCATTCAGAGGGGCTATAACGGTCTGTTAAACGGCGAATGTATCGAGCTTAACTGCCGCGACGTTTCCGACATTATCCAGAGAGGCGGCACTATTCTTTACACTGCCCGCTGCAAGGAATTTATTCAGGAAGAATATGTTAAAAAGGCTGCGGAAAAGTGCAGGGAGCTTAATATGGAGGGTCTCGTAGTTATCGGCGGCGACGGCTCGTTCAGAGGGGCTGCCGATCTGTCGAGGATAGGCGGTATCCGCTGTGTAGGGCTTCCCGGCACTATTGACAACGACATTCAGTGCACCGAGTACACTATCGGTTACGACACTGCCATGAACACGGCTCTTGAAATGATCGACAAGATAAGAGATACCTCCCAGTCTCACGACAGGTGCTCCGTGGTTGAGGTAATGGGCAGGCACGCAGGCTGGATAGCCCTTAACGTTGCCATGGCTGCGGGTGCTATTGCCTGCATTACCCCCGAAATGCCCTACGATATAAACGCTATTGCCGACAAGATCATCAAGGCTCACGAGGCGCAGAAGGAGCATTTTATCGTGGTCGTTGCCGAGGGTGTGGAGAACTCCGAGGGTATCACAAAGCAGCTCAAGGAACTTACGGGCATTGAGACCAGGCTGACTGTTCTGGGTCATGTTCAGAGAGGCGGCAGTCCTACGGTTCGTGACAGAGTTGCGGCAAGCCAAATGGGCTATCACGCTGTTGAGCTTATCAGCAGAGGGGCTACCAACCGTGTGGTAGGTCTTAAAGACAACAAGATAATTGATGTGGACATTCAGGAGGCTCTTGCCATGAAGAAGCCTTTTGACACCGAGCTTTACAGAGTTTGCAATGAGATTACATTCTGATTGAATCATACAATGTTTTTCCTGCTGTGGGCGGGAAAATGGCTACAAAATAAATTTGCTTATCAAGAGTAGGCTGTTGTGCGTAAATAGTGTCCCGACGACGGGGAGTTGCGTCGGGGACGAAACGCTTTGAGAGGTCATAGTTCGGATATTACATCTGCTTTTGACACAAAGCTGCGGTTCAGCAGTCGCATCCCGCTTATAC
This sequence comes from uncultured Ruminococcus sp., assembly GCA_947175005.1. Lineage (GTDB taxonomy): Bacteria > Bacillota > Clostridia > Oscillospirales > Ruminococcaceae > Huintestinicola. The sequence goes on from CAMWLD010000310.1 coordinate 1,771, forward strand.
AGCATTATAAAAAGAGCTTTTCATATATCCTCTTAATATAATGTCGAATACCGAGTGTTGAATTTATGCGGTTCTTGCATTTATGCAATAGGTTTATTCCCGGGATTTTATTTTAAAGGAGGAGAACTATGAAGAGCTTTTTTAATATTTTTACCGAATCTGCGGCACGTATGAAAGAACTGCGCACCATTGCGGTTACGGGTATGCTTATGGCTATGGGCATTGCGCTGCGCTGGGCGGGTATAGACGTTACCCCCGATCTGCGGATAGTTTTCACCTGTCTGCCCTTATGCGTTATAGGAATGTTTTACGGGCCTGTGGTATGCGCTTTTGCCACTTTGGGAATTGACGTTATAGGCTACATCGTGGCAAACAAGACCTCAAGGGGGTATATGCCCCAGCTTATTCCTGTGGAGTTGCTCACGGGGGTGATATACGGAGTCATACTTTACAAACGTGTGATACATATGGAGGACGGTGATATTTTCCGCGCGGCTGTGGCGAGGGCATTGGCTATTATCATATGCAATATTGCGCTGCGTTCGTATATTCTGTATAAAACCTTTACCGTTCCCGATTTTACGCTGATGTGCTTTTTTAACGGTGATAATGCCATGAGGGATTCCTTTATTGTCTGGATATCTCCGCGTATTTTCAAGAATTTTGCGCAGTACATGGTTGATATGCCTCTGCTTGCTGCAATTCTTCCTGCGGCGCAGACGGCGTACAACAGGGTTTTCGGACGGAAAACAGTATAGCTTTGAGAGCCGTTTCATAATGTAAAAATCAAGCCGCCCCCATTAGAACGATACTCATAAAGAAGTTTAAGCCCCGAAGCAGCTATTGGTAACTGCTTCGGGGCTTGTTGTAAATATTCGATTACTCTCATAAATCAGAATTTCGAGCTGAGCCGGCTCGACCGCAACCGCATTATCGCTCGTGAACTCGCTTACTCTTACAAAAATCGTTAATTGTACATCGCTTACAGCGCAACTAAGATAAATAAAAACTTGTCTGCTACATTACTGCTTAATCAATACTAATGTGCTCAAAGCTAATTGAATTATCGTTTGCTTCAATCAAAAGGTAAGAAGCTCCTTCCAAGCCTGAAGCTGAAACAGAAACTACATTTCCTTTCACGAAGTTCTGATGAGAATGACCAATCACAACGAGATCATATTTATTGACATCTTCACTTTCACAAGCTTTATCAAACACACCGTTTTTTAAGCTTGACAGCGGTAAAAAAGGATATGCCTCATCAGTATCCAAAAACAAGAAATGCGAAAAGCGAATTATGTGACCATTACATTCTTTTTCGCAGAACAAAGGCATCTGCCTGATGAACCGCATTTGCTCATCTGTAAGTTTTTTCCTTATTCCGTCATAATAGGCTCTCAAATGTTCCACATCAGGATCGACATCAACTCCATGCTCAGCATAGAGCTCACAGTTTCCTTTTAAACAGATTATTCCGCTGTCTTTTAATAGTTCCAGGCATTCTACTTCTTCGTTACCACGCTGAAAAATATCTCCTAAGAATACAGTCAGGTCTGCATTTTGTTCTTTGATTTGTTCAAATACTGCTTTTAATGCTTTAAGATTTCCATGAACATCTGAGAATACTGCTATTTTCATAACTAATCCTTCCTTTTT
>CAMWLD010000311.1 GCA_947175005.1 uncultured Ruminococcus sp.
ATCAACAGTTTATCAAATTAACTGAATTAAACTTAAAAGGCAGGACGAGCAAGCGTTCTGCCTTTTAACTTTTGCTTAATTTTTGTACTTTCTGACGCAAATCGCCTTGATTTTATTACACCGTTTTTTAATGAGCAAGTCAACACAAAATCACACCTGTTATTCATCAAACAAACCGTTATCAAGCCTGTGCAAGCTGTCCGCTCCGACCCAAACGGGAAATTTTCCCGTAAGACAAGCAGTCTGACCGTTAAGCAAACCTGTGTGAAAGGAAATATGACGGAACTGCATAAGCACAAGCTCCAGCCTTGTATATTTGCAATTTTCCGGGCATTCGTCTAACATCTCATCATCAAGAGAATCTATATAATCAAAGGTTTTCCGTTTCACCCTTTCCAGATAATCAAGCAGTTCGCTGTCGCTAAAAATCACGGAACAAGGATTATCGGGATTATCCATTCCGGCCTCATGAAATTCCGGCTCGTCATATACAAAAGGATTGAAAAACCATTTATCCGCCGAATGGATAGTGTGATATACATACCTCCATGCGGGAGCGCCGCACACCAATGCATTGCGGTCATAGGTTTTAATTGCAGTTTCAAGATTGACAAAATTCGGAACGACTTGCTTTTTTATCATTTCACAGACCTTACGCATATTTACATCCTCTTTTCATGTACAATTTTTTTTAGTATATCATAATCTTATTTTCGTTTTATGAACTGTGCAATAATTTTTATGGGAAGCAAAAATACAGCCTCCGTAATTACAATTACCCTCATCATTTTTCCTCCTGAATATCTATACCGTAAATATCCCCCATGGGGATTTTTTCACCCCCCGCAAGTACCATTTTATCCTCCGCTTCGTCAATGCGGCGGAAATTTCCCGAAGTCGTGATATACCTGCCGCCCTGCTTTGTTTCATCGGGGTAAAAATATTCCACAATAACAGCGGGACGTTCATGGGCGTGTTCATTCAGATAGGCTATTCTGCCGTTGAGCATTGCCGCCCTGTCCTCGGTGATCTCAAGCCTTTCACAGGTAATGCGGGCGGTTTCATCAATGCAGTCCTCATAGCCCGTCAGCGCCGCAAAGGGGGAAAACTGTGCTGCCCTGTCGTGCATAGACATAGGGGTTCTCGTCCGTGAAACATGGTGAGGCAGGTCAATTATATCATCATAATTTCCGCTCATGCCTTGTGCCCTCCTATCTGCTTGTTTCTGCTTATGGCGGTTGCCCCCTCCTCAAAATTCATTCCTCGGAGAACGGCATTTTTGCCGTATTTCTTTTTCATTTTCAAAATGGCCTGCTGCATATTTTTTTCCTGCTTTATATTCAGTTCCTTTTCCTCATTTTCCGAATAGTCGGAAAACAGATCAAGCTGCTCAAAAGCATTTTCACTTTCCGCCGTAAGCTCGTCTTCAAGACGGTTTGCCGTCACTGCAATGCGCCGCACCAGCAGCTTTTCATCGGCTATCCTGTCAAAAAGCTCTGTTATGCTGCCCACAAGCATTCGTGCGGAAGAGGTCATTTTATTTAAATTTACCGTACCGTGAGAGTGCTTGGGAATGCGCCTGCCGTAGCGGTCGACAGTGATCTCACCCTTGTATTCCCGACTGATCTTTTCATCAGTTAAATTTTGTATATCATAACCTAACGTAAGCACCAGCTGATCGGTAACAAGCCCCTTGTCCACCAGCTCCAGAGCCAGCATATCGGTCATTTCCCGAACAACAAGCCGTGTTTTTTCGCGGTCATAGGGAGACTGCAAAACCTGTCCCCTGCTGATACTTTTGCTTTCGGGACGGTAGGCTTTTATTTCGGGCACGGTGCACGGCTCCCAGCCCCATGCGTGGTCGATAAGCAGCTCCGCATTTATTCCGAAAAGCTTGTACAAAAGATTTTCATTCCGATAGGAATTTTCATCTCCCTCCGAACATCTTGCCACATCTCCCATGGTGTACATTCCGTGCTCCGCCAGCTTTTTTGCATAACCCTTTCCCACCCGCCAGAAGTCGGTAATGGGACGGTGATCCCACAAAATTTTACGGTAGCTCATTTCGTCCAGCTCGGCTATCCGCACGCCGTTTTTATCCGGCGGCATTTTTTTCGCTACAATGTCCATAGCGACCTTTGCCAGATATAAATTTGTGCCAATGCCCGCAGTTGCGGTGATACCCGTGGTCTTAAAAATATCGTTTATCATGGTAACGGTAAGCTCACGGGCAGTCATTTTATAGGTCTGCAAATACCCGGTAACATCAATAAATACCTCATCTATCGAATAAACCACAATATCCTCGGGAGCGACATATTTTAAATATATCTTATATATCCGCGAGCTGTATTCCATATAATACGCCATTCGGGGCGGTGCTGTAATATAGGAGAGCTCCAGTGCGGGGTTTGCTTTAAGGGCAGCGTCGGAAAATGATTCTCCCGTAAATTCCGCCTTGCTGTTTTTCTCCAAAGCCCTTAGCTTATGCAGCCTGTCGGCATTCACCTCTTTTACTCTTTGCACCGCCTCGAAAAGCCTTGCCCTGCCGGGTATCCCGTACTGCTTCAAGGACGGGGAAACCGCCAGACAAATGGTTTTTTCCGTGCGTCCTGCGTCCGCTACCACAAGGTTTGTGTCCAAAGGGTCAAGCCCCTTTTCAACACATTCCACCGAGGCGTAAAAGCTTTTCAGATCAATAGCAACATATCTGCGGTTTTCCATATTCTCACCTGCCTTAAATCTTCCTTCAAGAATATTATACCAATTTTTCGGAGAAAAATCAATATATAACAATACCCCGCCTGATAAAATAAAATGCAGCTCCCGGATATAATACGAGAACTGCACAAAAAATTTTTACGTTTATCCGAACCCGATCACTGTTATCATGGTATTACCATGTTACCGAACGATCAATATAATGCCCAACCCATATTTTTATCTTCGGGTTTATCAAATGAATATATCTCATTGCCGTCATGATCAATATATGTCAGCTTTTCACCCTCTCTGACCAAAGCAGCACCATTTAAAAAATCCTTATAAATATAGTCATATTTGGCGGAAATTGCAATATTGCCGCTTCTGTCAAGGAAGCCGTACTTCTGCGAATCCGCTGTTTCTATGCAAAATTCAACATACCCCTCGGCATATTCTCCCGAAACCCCGTCATTGCAGTAAACGAATTCACCTGTTTTGTCAATAACTCCCCTCTTTCCGTTTTTTTCGGCTACAGCTAAATCTTCGCTAAACGGATAGGCGTCATCAAAACAGTCATCAAAATATTTTTTTCCATTTTTATCAATATAAATATACTTGATTTTTCCGTCCTCCGTAACAGAAAAAACTGCTGACCCGTCTTTATATGAACTGATATATGCACCCGTATTGTACGGGTAGAAATCATCTAACAATATTTCCC
>CAMWLD010000312.1 GCA_947175005.1 uncultured Ruminococcus sp.
CCGTAAGATATTATCTCGGCGAGTCACGGAAAAAGCTCAGGGAGGGCATTGATATGAATGAGAATTTGAATTTTGATATTATTAAAATAGCCGCAGGGCACGACGGAAATGTTACCGATATGAAAATGAACGGCCTGGCGGACAATCCGCTGGTTGCGGGCATAGTGGCGGCGTGCCGGGAAAAGCCGCTGACGGTAGAGGAAATTTCCCGTGCCATAGGCGTTGGGGCTGCTTATCTGGAATATTACCTTGACGACCTTACGGGTATGGACTATATGAAAAAAGTCGGCAATAAGTATGTTACCAACTTCTATCTGCGCACCCCGGAAAGTATGGTAAAGGCTGAGAATTACAGCTATGTAAATGCTGCTGCCCCTGCTGTTACCGCCCTTGACGCTTTGCAAAGCCGTATGGATGATATTCTTGCCATTGGCTTTATGGGCAGCGACCTTGACAGGGACAGCCTTACATGGATGTTTTACGGCGACCTTATAAAAACTCTGATAAGTTCGGCATATTCCTATCCTTTGGATAAGGGCAGAAAATATCATGATATGCCCAATCCCCTGCGGGCAGACGGCAGCGCTCACTGGGTATGGGCGGCAATAAACGGCGATCCCCGCAATCCCGTTCCCACAGCAGAGGGCTTTGAGGAATATGCGAAGTCCTGCCTGTCCTTTAACGGCGTAAAGACCCGCTCCGCAGATGACAAAATATTCTCCCTGCAATTCGATTTCGGCACGGGCTGGCGTGACTTCAACGGCGAGGAACTGTCGGCGCTGGGCAGGATAAGGGAACTTATTCTCTCGGGCGCAGAGCCTACAGAGCATGACAAATTCATAATCGCCAATATGTCCAGAAGCGGCTATGTGACGGTAAGCGGCGGCAAAATGCGCCTGAATCTCCCCTACATGACCGCAGAGGAATACAAGAAATACCGTGATATTATAGAGGATATCTGCTCGGAGCTTGGCAGGGATTTCCTGCTGGAATATATCAAAGGCATGGGCCTGCTGACGGAATCGGATATTCCCGATTACCTTGATGAGGATATGCGCTTTTACTACAAATACAGCAATGTAAAGATCAGGGAGTTCTTCCAGATCATTAACTATAAGGGACTGTTATCGCTGCCCGAAAAGCTCGAAAATTCGGCATTCTGCACGCTGGTTTATGAACTGGAGGCAAGAGGTTAAGAGGCAGGAAGTGAGATAACGGCAGGTGTTTATTTGCTGACGTTGCTGACGTTGCTTACGCTGCCGCAAATTCTGTGAAAAAATGCGCCGGGCGGGCGAAATCGTCCGGCGTATTTTCCTGCTTCTTGCCTCTTGCCTCTTGTTTCCTGCCTCCAGCAGCGAAGGTTACAATTGAAACCATTCTGTAACTATTATGTAATTTATACATTTTGTAAAATTTGGGAAATTTATTTGATTTTGTAAGAAGTTACAAAAAAAATCAAGAAAGTGTAAACAAATGCCCAAAATTGTTTGGAAAGAAGCCTCTTTAAAGGGGTAAAATATTTTGATTTTCGTCAAAGTGTACAAAAATGGGTGAAAAAATTTTTTTGACAGAGCGGAAAAATTACGGTATAATTACAAAAGTGATTTGATATGGATTGTGTTTGTAACCAATTTGTAATAATTTGAATTTCAAGGAACGCTGCCCGCAGTGCGGAAAGAGAAATTAAACTTTCCGTAAAAGCGTGGGTCGAAGAAATGCAGTGAGGGCTTTCAAATGCTCTGTGTAAAAGGCATTTCGGATAGGAGCACGGAAGAAATATGGCTGAATTTATGAGTACCGGAATAAGGGCGAACCGTCCGGCAAACAGAATAAAGAAACACATATCCCGTGCGGCAGCGGTGCTTGCGGGGATAGGGGTATTTACGGGAGCGGTTGTTTTCTGCATAAGCTCTTCCAATGAAATTACCGAAGAGGCAATGGACGCGGATATTCCCGTGGAAATGACCGACGCGGAGATACCCGAGGAAACGGAAATGACTATGGAGGTCGTAAGCAGGACCTTTGCAAGGGCTGCGGGCGATTATATGGAGATAACCGTTGAGGCGGACGGCAGGAGCATTGTGGTGGCGGCAGCCCCCGGCAGCACTGCGGAGGAAATCCTCGACAAAGCGGGGATCAGCCTGGGCGAGGACGATGTTATGGACGTTGAGCCGGGCGAGGCGTTAAACGGCAACAGGGTCATTACTTTGAACCGTGTTGAATATGTTGAAAAGACCTACAGGCGTGAATATGAGCTGGAAACCGAGTACCGTGAAGACGACAGCCTTCCCAGAGGCGACAGCAAGGTCGTTACCGACGGGGAAAGGGGCGAGATGATCGTCAAGGTGCGCTCCAAGATAGTGAACGGAGAAAAGGTCGACAGCGAGATAATAAGCAAGGAAATTACCGTTAAGGCGGTGCGCCCCGTGGTTGCCATGGGTACGCTTGAAGTGGACGAATACAGCTATGCTGCTGCCGATCCCGAGGAGCGTGAGCCCGAGGAGGAGCGCATTTACGCCAAGGATAATTCCGATTCGGATAAATATGACACGGACTCCTACGAGCAGAGGCTTGAAGAGGAGGATATTACCGTAACAAGCGCTCCCGAGGAAGAGGATATAACGGTATCGGAAGCGGTGCTCATGAATGAGCCTGATCCCGACAAGGTTTTGGAGCCTGTATATTCGGTATGGACAAAGCCCGAGGAACCGGTGGTTCCCGAGGATATATATGACGAGCCCGAGCCTATAGTGACCGAAGCGCCCGCAAGGGAAACGGTGGACGGTATGGCTGTTGTTGAGGGCAGCGAGGGCATTTGCCTGGACGGCAGCAAGCCTGTATCGAGATTTGCTCCCGAGGGCGTTCAGCTGGACGAGAACGGCATTCCCGTTAATTACAAGGAGATACACAGAGGCGAATCCTGCGCATACACTGCGGAAGAGGGCGCGCTGATGTCCACGGGTAAAGAGGTCTTCCAAGGATATGTGGCGGTTGACCCCGACATTATCCCCTATGGCTCGAAGCTTTACATAATTGCCGATGACGGCGCTGTTTACGGTTATGCCGTAGCTGCGGACACGGGTTATTCCGTTGGCGAGGGTCACATTATAGTTGACCTGTTTATGGCAAGCCATGACGACTGCGTTCAGTGGGGTCGCAGAGATGTAACCATTTATGTGCTATAAGAAGCTAGAGGATTAGAGGCAAGAGGCTAGAGGGTTGCTTTGGCAATGTGAGCTGAATTTTGAATAACTGTTCTGACCGGCGGTCTTTGAGATTTAAGGACTGTCGGTCATGTTTTTATTGTTTTGATTTGTTTACTTTCTGTTTATATCATTAATATTATACTATTTGTATTAAGTTCGGCTCTTTGATTTTGGGGAATGTATATTTTACGAGCAGTATATTTAT
>CAMWLD010000313.1 GCA_947175005.1 uncultured Ruminococcus sp.
GGCGGCCTACCGTCCCCAGCAAGCCCTGAGCGCCCCCTCTCCCCCCTGGGAGGTTTTCCCTTTGGTCGGCAACTTACTTTCGTTTGCAATGTCATGCATTTCATAAACAAAGTCACATTTCATTTGTAAGGCAAGTCACATTTGCCAACAAATGAACACATTTCAACAACACATTCACAGAAACACAAAAGCCCTCTCCCCGGCGTTTGAGTGGGGAGAAAAGTCAGTCCCTCGGCGTGTGAGAGGAACAAAGCCCCTCCCCCGGCGCATGAGGGGGAAAAAGCCCCGCGGTTGCGGCTCTGCTTATAGGGAAGCGGCAGCGGGCGAGGGACGGGGCTGTATGTGGTAAGCGGACTTGTCAAGCGGTACGGCGGCAGCATGGAGATAGAGTCGGAAATTGATGTGGGAACAAGCTTTACTGTTTCGATAAGCAGTTAATTGATCGGCGGCATATTATTATTTACGTAATCTTCATTACTTTGCAATGGACTTTTTTATTGCATTGTGGTATTATAAATATATAAAAATATCCCCTGCGGAAGTGCAGGGGGATCGACTTTGGACGGCGGTGTGCAGGGACGGGGCGGCAGACCCGGTATGCTGTATCGGATAGAAGCAGGAGGCAGGAAGCAAGAGGCATGAAAAGCTCCCGACAGTTCATGAAATATTTTAACAAAAGCTTGTCGGTTCGTATACAGGTCTTTAACCTTTAGACATCAGCTGCTCCCAGTTGAGATTGTGCCTTACGGAATGAGGCGCCGGAGCGCCTAAAATAACGTGATCTATAAGCTCTATTCCCATAATGGACAGAATACTGCCTAATCTTCCCGTAAAATCAATGTCGCTTTCCGTGGGAGCTGCATTTCCATTGTGACTGTGGACAATCACCGTGCCCGAGCATTTGGAGTCAATGATATTCTTTGCTGCAAGGCGAATGGTATCAAGGGTAAAATCATCATCATGCAGGGGGATATCCGAAATGCACATAAGCTTCAGGTCGGCGGAAAAACAGGCTATACGAAGCTTGCCGTCAATATTCTTTTGCAGCTTGGGGACAAATTCCTGCATGACCCTGCTGTAATCCTCATAGGGTCTGATACGCTTTATATCGAGAGTTTCACGAAAATCCGCAACAGCGGGTATCAGCTTAAAGAGCCGCACTGTGCGCTCGGTGACAAAGGGTATCTTTGTAAGCTCCCTGCTGTCTGCGTCAAATACCCCGTGAACGCTGCCGAATCTGTCAATAAGCTCACGCCCTATGGACTTTGTGTCACGGCGGGGAATGGTGTAAAAAAGCAGTATCTCCATTACCTCATGGAGAGAAAAGCCTTTAAGCCCTGTTTGCAGAAAACGTTTCCGCACACGGCTGCGGTGTCCTGCCGGTCCGCTGCCTATGACCTCGGGAGGCTTTTTGGGGGCGGCGGGCTTATCCTTTTTCTTTTGGGTCACCTTTACCTCATATGGTGCAGGTCTGCGGGCGGGTTTGCTCTTGCAAACGGTTTGTTTGGGAGCAGCTTGCTTACAAGCAGTTTGCTTGCAAACAACGCGCTGCCTGCCTGGATTATGTACAGCCTCGGGAAAAATCGGTATATCCTCCAATGTCACATCGGCGTACTCCTCGATTATCTCCTCCACGCTGCCGTCCTCGCCGTAACGGTAACTGCCCTTGGGAAAGGGACTTGCAGTATTTGACGGTGTTTTCTGCTTTCCTTTTACGGATTTGGAAGCCCTGTCATTTATGACGACATTGTCCGCACGGGCTGTCCGAAAATCTTCGGGACGGTCGGAGGAAGCACTGCCGTGAATTTCCTCTAATTTTTCCTTGAGGCTTCTCTCCTGTTCGTCCGCCTCAATATGGGCTATCGCCTTTGGATCATATCCGCTTTTCTTCAAAAAATCAACCTCCGTAAAAACGATAACCGCTGCTTTGGAAAATTCCCGTGAGCTTACTTACCGAGCCTTTCAATAAATTTCAGCACAAGCTCAAGATCATCGTCGCTAAGCTTTTTCATGCCGTCCAGCGCCTGCTGAATCAAAACGGGGTTACTGTTTCCCTCGTCAAAAAAATCCGTGGGTGTTATGCCGAAATATTCGCATACAGCGAAAAATTCCTTAAAGGGCGGCAGGGATTTTCCCGAGGATATATTATATATGTACCCTCTGCTGTGCCCCAGGTCAAAGCCCATTTGATACTCCGAAACGCCCTTTTTCAGCCTGAGCTGTGTTATACGGTCTCTTACGAATTTTTCATCCATTTTAAAGCCACCTCTGATTAAATGATATATTAATATAATATATCATTTTAAGGTGTTTTTATTCTAATATTTTATGTTGTTTTGTTTGTTATATCCATGTATGTGTGTTATTTTTCTGTTAATGTCCACAATGATATGTCAATGTTGCTGAAGCAGCTTGCAAAGAGCGCAAAAATACCTAAAATAAGGAAGATGAATGCAATGATATGTTCCCTGCTTTCCACTGGTTTCGAGAAATATTCCGAAAAGGACAGATACATAAAAAGTCTGCAAAGCATAACGGAGCTGCTTTATTTTAAGGGCTGCCGTGATTTCTGCATTCCCGCAGCCCCGGGGATACCCTTATGGGCAGGTGAAATTATCTGCGGAATGAAAGAATACCTAAGAATAAACCTGCGTATTTACTCGCCTTATGAGGAAATTACTGCGGGCTGGCCGCCTGTGGAGCGCAATGAATTTTACGCTGTGCGTGAACGGGCGGACAGCTTTATTTTTCTTAACAGGTCACGCCGTGAGGGGTGCTTTAAGGAATGCGAAGCTGCTTTGGCGAATGTTTGTGATGTGCTGGTGCTTATTGACGGCGATATGTCCTCTCCCTGCGACCGCTCCGTTATAAAATACGCCCATGATAATAAGATAACGCTTATTCATGAAATTATCGAATAATACCTATTTAAAAAAAATACACTGCGGTACTTTTCGGAAAATCCTGCGGAAACAATATTTTGCGGGATTTTTTTATTTACAAAATAATTTGTAACGTTTTACTGTTTCATTCGTATTTATTTATGAGAACCCAAAAAACGGGGAGGTGAAAATATGCCGACATCGGATATTGACGAGATATACAGACTGTACGCAAAGTACATATACCGCTATCTTGCGGGACTTTCCTCCTCGGAGCAGCTTGCGGAGGAGCTGACCGCCGAGACCTTTTATCATGCCGTGAAAAATATAAACTCCTACAGCAGCGAATACAGTATGCCCGCATGGCTCAAAGCGATCGCAAAAAATCTGTATATCGACTATCTGCGGAAAAAGGAGCGGCAGAACCTGTCCATAAACGACATAGACAGCCTTGACCTGCCCGACAGTGCAGACATAGCAATCACGCTTGAAAAT
>CAMWLD010000314.1 GCA_947175005.1 uncultured Ruminococcus sp.
AATCGTCCGAAATCCTTTACCCATATGAACCCGATTCGGAAAAGTCCGAAGAAACGGCTGTAAATGAAGAATCTTCCGAAATTCTCTATAAATATGAACCCGAGCCGGAAACAACCGAGGAAACAGTTACAAATGAGGAATCGTCCGAAATCCTTTACCCATATGAACCCGATTCGGAAAAGTCCGAAGAAACAGCTGTAAACGAGGAATCCTCCGAAATTCTCTACCCCTACGAACCCGAAACAACCGACGAAGCGTCTGCAAATGAGGAGAATGCCGAAAATCCCGAGGTATCGGATATTCAAGACCCCGAAGAATCGGAGCAGGATATGGAAACCTATATTCCCGCTCATGCGGCGGATGTGAGCCTGTACACGCCGAAGCTTGTAAAGGTGGTGCGGAGGGATCAGCCGGAAAAACCGCCCGAGCCGTATACTCCTGCGGTATATGATGTTGATTCCCTGCTGGAGCAATCCGGCAAGGAGGGAAAAAAGTACGATACATCGGATATAAATATGCCTACGCTGGACGAGATATTAGCGGAGCACAGGCGAAAAAAAGGAGGGCGCAGATAATATGAACAGCGCAAAAATAGTTCTGCTGGAGGAGAAAACCGTTTCACTGGGGGATGTTTCCTTGGAGGAATTTTACGGGCTGGGACAGGTGAAAAGCTACCCGCTGACCCCTGCCGAAAAGCTTGTGGAATATGTGGGGGACGCCGATATTGCTATATGCAACAAGTCGGTGTTTACGAGAGAGGTCATGGAAAAATGCCACAACCTCAAATATATCGGGCTTTGCGCCACGGGATACAACAATATTGACATTAAGGCGGCGGACGATCTGGGAATTGCCGTGACAAATGTGCCGGGCTATTCCTCTCGGGCGGTGGCGCAACAGGTGTTTTCCTATGTGCTGCACTTTGCGTCACGCACTGCCGATTACAGCGAGGATGTCCGCAAAGGCGGCTGGATAAATTCCGATACGTTTTCCTATTTCACTATCCCCACATTTGAGCTTGCGGGGCTTACCATGGGCATTGTGGGCATGGGCAGCATCGGCATGATAACGGCAGAGATCGCACGTGCTTTCGGAATGCGGGTCGTGGCCTGCACCCGCACTCCCAAAAACGTTCACGGGATAGAGTTCCTCTCAAAGGAAGAGGTCTTTGCGCAAAGCGATTTTATTTCCATGCACTGCCCTTTGACGGAGGAAACTTACAAAATGGTAAATGCAAGTTTGCTTGCTCTGTGCAAGAAAACCGCCTATTTCATAAACACCTCCCGCGGAGATGTTGTGGACGAGGAAGCGCTGGCAAATGCCCTTAGATCGGGAACTATAGCGGGGGCGGGGATAGATGTTATTTCCGTTGAACCGATGAAGCCCGACAATCCGCTGCGGGGCGTGCCGAACTGCCTTATAACTCCCCATGTGGCATGGGCGCCTGTGCAGACCAGGCAGCGGCTTATTGGAATTGCGGCAGGCAATTTAAGGAGTTTTTTGGGCGGAACGCCTGTGAATGTTGTGAATAATGCCAAGGCTGTGCAAAAATAGGGGAGCATTGTGAAAAATCCCTGTACATAGCCGTTTTACGGTAATGGAAAAATACGAGTATGAAAGGAATAAAAAATGTTTGATATAAGCAAAAAGAAAAGGGTAGTAGTAAAGGTGGGCACATCTACTCTGACCCACAAAACCGGGAGACTTAACATTCGCAGAATGGAAAAGCTGGTAAAAGTGCTGGCGGATATTCAGAACAGCGGCAAGGAGATAATTTTGGTTTCCTCGGGTTCGGTGGCGCTGGGAATGTCCAAGATGAATCTGCTGCAAAAGCCCAAGGAAACCACTATGAAGCAGGCCTGCGCCGCTGTGGGGCAGTGCGAGCTCATGTATATGTACGACAAGCTTTTCGGGGAATACAATTTGACGGTAGCGCAGATACTGCTGACAAAGTACACCTTGGACACGCCTCGGAAAAATAATGTTGAAAACACGTTCAGAAAGCTTATTGAATGCAACATTATCCCCGTTGTGAACGAGAACGACACGGTGGCTATTGATGAGCTGGAGCTGGAATTCGGCGAAAATGACAGCCTGGCGGCTTATGTGGGCATTTTCTGCGGAGCGGATATGCTGGTCATTCTGTCGGATATTGACGGACTTTTTGACAGCAATCCCAAGGATAACCCCGATGCAAAAATTATCCCGATAGTGGATAAGATCGACGACAATATCCGTTCCTTGGCGGGCGGAGCGGGTTCAAGCCTCGGTTCGGGGGGCATGATAACCAAGATAAACGCCGCCCAGATCGCCATGAATGCAGGTATCGACATGGCCATTCTCAACGGTCGGAACCCTGCTGTCCTCTACGACCTTTTTGACGGCAAGCAGCCGGGAACGATTTTTTTAGCATAGTGTAAGAGATTATGCAAGAAATATCTTGCGATATGCAAATTAAATAATTATGCAAAGGTTTGAAAGACCCAAAGAGGAATAACTTCTTGCCTCTTGCTTCCTGCCTCTTGCCTCTAATAGAGTAGGTGCAGATTTTGAATTATGTAATAATGGACTTGGAATGGAATCAGCCCGTGGGACGGGCAAATATGATAACAGACCCGGTGGCGCTTTACGGCGAGGTCATACGGATAGGGGCTGTGAAGCTGGACGGAGAGCTCACGGAAATTGCAAGACATCACAGCTGCGTTATCCCTAAATATTACAAGACTATGAACTCTTCCGTGGGCAGGGTAACAGGGCTGCAAAGCCGTGCTATAACGTATGGGTTAAAATTTCCTGCGGCATTCGGGCATTTTATGAAATGGTGCGGGGATGATTTTGCCATACTTACATGGGGGGAGGAGGATGAAAAGATCCTCCGCTCTAATTTGATCCTTCATGGCATGGACACGGAAAGTTTGCCGAAATTTTACAATTTGCAGATAATTTTCGATCATCTGATAGTTAAAAGCGAAAGGCAGTACGGCTTGGCGGCGGCTTTGGAATATTACGGTCTGCCTGCGGATCTGAAAGCTCATGACGCCCTTAACGATGCAGTTTACACCTCACGGATAGGCATAAAGATGAACTTCCCGGAATACCTGCCCGGGTATGACGCACTGATCGGTGAGCTGGAGCGGCAGCGGCTGGAGAGGGCGAAAAAGAATGTTAAGGTGTTTTCGGGGGTACAAAATGGGGAGAATGTGTTTACAGCGAAGAAATATATTCTCTGCCGCTGTCCCGGGTGCAAAAAAATAATGCGCAGAGGTGCGTTTTATCATGACACTCCCGACAGCGTTGTAACAAAGGCGGTTTGCGCAACAGAGGGGGAGTATATGGTAAGAGTGGAGCGCTGCCGGGTGGAGGACGGTACATATA
>CAMWLD010000315.1 GCA_947175005.1 uncultured Ruminococcus sp.
GAAGATACACAGTCCCTCGGTAATGCCTTTTTTGGGCGGCTTGCTTGCGGGAACAGCGGTGCTGCTTGACTGGGGCTGCATTCCTGCTGTCATAAGATTTATATATTGTTTGATAAAAAAGCAGTAAATATTTAAGTTAAAAATCGGAGTTCAAAAATCCGGCAAAATTATTTAAAAATGCTGCCTTGACAAAATAGCATATCGCACGTTCTTTTTCAACCAACCGGACTTGGAATTTTCGCAGCCGCAGGTTGTCGCAACCTTAGGCTGCGGCGGAAACAGGAATTTTTCTCCTTTTGATTGAGTTCCGTTCAATAAAGCGGTTATTGATAAATTTTTAATACTTTGATATAATGTAATCATAACAGCGCTGCGAAATTATTAAAACGGAGGAATTATCATGAAACTGTACATAGGTGAAAATCTGAAAAAACAGCGTAAAATGAGAGACCTTACCCAAGAAGAGCTGGCGAACATTCTGGGAGTATCATTTCAGTCGGTCTCCAAATGGGAGAGAGAAGAGGGCTATCCGGATATGGAGCTTCTGCCTGCAATAGCGGAGTTTTTCGGCATAACCATTGATGAGCTTATGGGGATAAAAGAAATCCGGGATTCCGCAGACGTCAAAAAAATTCTCGATAAGGCAAAGGACAATATGTCCAAAGGGCTTATCAGAGAGAATATCTCGCTTCTTGCAGAGGCGGTAAAAATACATCCCAACAATTATGAACTGCTTGCACAATACGCCGAAAATCTTACCTTTGTCTGTATCGACAGTGCAAGCGAGGAGTTCCGCCAAAATAATCTGAAAGCCGTGAAAATAGCGGAAAGGATTCTTGCAGAATGTACCGATCCCGAAATACGAAACAGAATGCAGAGCGGCCTGTGTATCTACTATAGTAATTTAGGGGAGGACGACAAGGCGCTTGAAGCGGCTGCCAAGCTCCCGTCAATGTGGGATTGCAGTGATATGGCAAGGATGAATATTCTTAAAGGCGACGACCTTGTAAGGCTTATTCAAAATAATATTTATTTGATTACAAATATCATGTGCTGCTGTTTGTACCGCATGGCGGATATCAATGCAGAAAACGATCCGGAACTTACATGGGAGCAGAGAATTGAGATACTTCGTAAAGCTATCGCAATATTCGATATTGTATTTGACAAAGGAGACTATAATTCGTGTACCTGCAATCTTTCAAGCCTGCACCGTGAAATATCGGCAATGGCGATCAAAGCAGGAGACTTCGTTCTTGCTCTTGACAGCATTGAAAAGGCGGCAGAATATGCAAAAGCCATGGACTTGCTTCCCGAGAAAAAGCCGTATGTTTCCTTGCTTGTAAACAGAATGGAGTATAAAACTGCGAATATGGCAAAGAATTTTTCCAACACGTTCAGCGAAGGACTTTTGATGAAAATGTCCGACAGCAGGTTCGACAAAATACGGGACGACCCCAGATTTAAGGCGGTGGAAAAATCCCTTGCATAACAGTATTTATAATAAGTATTCCGGCAGCTTGCAGCAGTGCTACTTGTGACAACGGGCAAATACCGTTTATGTGCATTATTCCTATGCTGCTTGACCGGGGCTGCATTTCTGCAGTCATAAGATGTTTATATTGTTTGATAAAAAGCCGCAAATATTTAAGTGAAAAACCGGAGTTTAAAAATCCGGCAAAATTATTTAAAAATGCTACCTTGACAAATGCTGCCAAAATAAGGTATAATATAATAAATTAATGAAAGGAGACAGGGCAGGAAATTACTGCCCTATAAAAAATGAGCGGACGAAACAAAGAAAACGAAAACATTTCCCTGTTGGGGCAGGCGGGGGTAAAATATCCCGATAATTACGCCCCCGAGGTTCTGGAAACCTTTGAAAACAAGCACAAGGAAAACGACTATTTTGTAAAATTCAACTGTCCCGAATTTACCAGCCTTTGTCCTATAACGGGGCAGCCGGATTTTGCAACAATATATATTTCTTATATTCCCGATATTAAAATGGTGGAGTCAAAATCCCTCAAGCTTTATCTCTTCAGCTTCCGAAATCATGGGGATTTTCACGAGGACTGCGTGAATATAATCATGAAAGATCTGATAAAGCTTATGGATCCCCGATATATCGAGGTCTGGGGAAAATTTACCCCGCGGGGAGGCATTTCCATTGACCCTTACTGCAACTATGGCAGAAAGGGCACAAAATACGAGCAAATGGCTGAACACAGGCTTTTGAACCATGATATGTACCCCGAAAAGGTGGATAACAGGTAATTATATATTTTTCCGAAAGGGATTTTTTCAAATGCTCAAGGCTGTATTTACCGACTTTTACGGCACGCTTGTGCACGAGGACGGCGATATTGTAAAACAGATCTGCAATGAGATATTTATCACGGGAAACGCCGTAGACAGAACCCAAATAGGCTCATATTGGCAGCATGAATTTCAAAAACTGACCCGAAACGCTTTCGGTGAAAATTTTATGACCCAGCGGGAAATTGAACTGCAGTCACTGATAAAAACGACCGAAAAATTTCAATCCTCTGCAAATGCGGAAGAATTAAGCGAAATGCTGTTTACTCATTGGGTACGTCCCCCTTCCTTTGAGGACGCACGGGATTTTTTTGAACATTCGCCTCTGCCTGTCTATATTGTGTCAAACATTGACAGGGCGGATTTGTTAAAGGCGATCGAATTTAACGGATTTGCCCCTGCCGGGATATTTACCAGCGAGGACGCCAAGGCATACAAGCCGAGGCGGGAAATATTTGAGCTTGCCTTGAAAAGCATTGGCATAAATGCCCATGAAGCGGTACATATAGGCGATTCGTTCAGCAGTGATGTAAAAGGTGCGCTTGCTGCGGGAATAAATGCGGTTTGGCTTAATCGCAGCAAGCGTGAAGTTCCCAAGGGTATTGCAGCAGCAGAAAATCTTACAGAGTTTTGGAACACACGTTTCTTTAAATAATACCTTTTTAGAGCGGGTTTTTGTGTATAAAAGCTGCATGGGCAATGCTTTTATGCAGTCAGCCTATTGGTAATATTTACATCAAATTCACAGAAATTATACAAAATATTCTTGAATTGCAATTTGATATGTGCTATAATAAATAAGTCATTGAAAATAGTGAAGCAAATCTCCTTATAAATCGGGAGAGGTGTCCGAGTGGTTTAAGGAGCCGGTCTTGAAAACCGGTGATCCCGCGAGGGACCGTGGGTTCGAATCCCACCCTCTCCGCCACTTAAATATTAAATCCAGTTACCATTATGCAGAAGTACTCAAGTGGTGACGAGGCGCCCCTGCTAAGGGCGTAGGTCGGGTAA
>CAMWLD010000316.1 GCA_947175005.1 uncultured Ruminococcus sp.
GCAACTGTGAGATTTATGGTATAATGTGCAAAGCTTCCGTAAAAACTTTTTCAACAAACCTAGGCAGGATGTTTCATAGCATTTTGCCTTTTTGTTAACAAAAGCTTAACTATTATATATTTGATTTTAAGTATTCAGCATTTCACGGTTTGCACTTTTTGCAAGGCTCGTAGCCCTGCGCTATCAGATCATCTCTGTCTCCCGAATATTCACGTTTGTTTTTATCGCTCATTTGACCGACCGAGGAACAGCGGGGGTAATGGAATTTTTTCGTGTTGGTGTTTAGAATGTAGTCCGTTGAGGTTTTTGACGCTGCTGTTGCTGTAGTCGCCGCTTCGGTGGATATTACGGTTGTTTCGGTTGCTGTTGTTGCAGCCGATGTTGTGATTTTTTCGGCTGATGTTGTTTCGATAGTTTCTGTCGTTGTTGTTGCTGTTTTGGCAGTTGTTGTACTTGTTTCAGTTTCCGCTTCTGTTTCGGTCAATGTTTCCGAAATGGGGGCGGTTGTTATTTCGATAATGATAACGTCATCATCGTTACCCAGCAGTTCGGCTTCGCCGGGCTGCTCGTTTTTGCAGCTCGCAAGGGATATTGACAGGATTGCAGATAGCAAGAGCGGTAAAATTTTTTTCATAAACTTCTTCTATTATATGTATTAAATACATTTACTATATCTTTAATACATATTATATCACAAAAAATATAATCTGTCAATAATTAAATTGCTCTTTACTATATTGATAATACATTTACTATGTATTAACAATTCTGTTTAATTACAAGTTTTAGATATATACTATGTATTAGCAATGCAGTAAACGAGGTGTAAATATGTATGATAGATAAGCGGGTTGGCAAGCGGATAAAGCAGCGGCGTGAGGAGCTTGGAATGACCCAAGAGCAGTTTGCGGAAAAGATAGGCGTAGCTGTAAACTATATCTCGACCATAGAAAGGGGAGCATCATTTCCCCGATATGAAAAGCTTGTGACGATACTCAACGCTCTACAAACCTCGGCGGATTCGGTTTTTTGCGATGTGCTTGACCACTGTAATGATTATCGGGCGAGCCGCCTTTCCGAGCAGATCGAAAAGCTGCCAGCCAATGAGCAAAAGCGCATTTTGGGAATGGTGGAACTTATGGTGAAACAGGCCGAGGAAAATCTGCAATAGTTATAAAGAGGCAGGATGAATTTGCTCGTCTTGCCTCTTGCTTCTGTTTTCCTGCCTCTTATAGGGCAGGATGAATTTGCTCATCTTGCCTCTTGCCTCTTATAGGGCTTTCCGGTTTGTCAAGGTGCAAAATATACAAAAATTATCGCATTTATTTGGCAGTTAATTCATCTCAAAATCTGTTGACAAGTACGCACAAATACTATATACTGTAAATTAGTGCAGTTTTAAATACTATATATGGTATTTATGAAATAGCATTGCGTTGCAATAATTTGAATTACGGTATTATGTTCGGTTGCTGTAATACCGCGGGAAATTTCACGATCGGAAAAGGTCGGGCAAATTTTTTAATTTGCAAAATCAAAGGAGATAGCAAAGATGATCACACATATCACTAAAAGAGATGGCCGCAGAGACACATTCAACATTGAAAAAATTGAGAAAGCCATTTATAAATCCGCTCAGGCGGTAGGCGGCACGGATTACAAGGAAGCGTGCGATCTGGCGGTAAAGGTCTGCGATATGTGCGAACAGGTTTACGGCAGCAGCTGCGTGCCCAGTGTGGAGCAGATCCAGGATATTGTGGAAAAGGTGCTTGTGGAAGAGGGTCACGCCCGCACGGCAAAGGCGTACATTCTCTACCGTGCCGACAGGACAAGGGCAAGGGAAATGAACACCAAGCTCATGAGGATATATGAGGATCTCACCTTTAAACCTGCCAAGGACAGCGATATTAAAAGGGAAAACGCAAATATCAACGCCGACACCGCCATGGGCACTATGCTCAAATACGGCTCGGAGGGCGCAAAGCAGTTCTATGAAATGTATGTTCTTGACCAGAGGACTGCCAAGGCTCACAATGAGGGCGATATACACATTCATGATTTCGATTATTATACATTTACGTCAACCTGCTGTCAGATCGACCTTATAAAGCTGTTCAGGAACGGCTTTTCCACGGGGCACGGGTATTTAAGAGAGCCGAATGACATTTCCAGCTATTCGGCGCTGGCGTGCATTGCCATTCAGTCAAATCAGAACGACCAGCACGGCGGGCAGAGTATTCCCAATTTTGAATATGCTATGGCGGAGGGAGTAAAGAAAACCTACCGCAGAAAATATGTCTACAATATGGCAAGAGCTTTGGAAATGATGGGCAAACAGGACGAGGGACAGGAAATTGCGGACAGAATAGCAGAGGAAATTCTCCACGAAAAGAATATTTATCCCATTCTTGACAATAATAACGGCTACAAGGAAGCGGAGCGGGAGAAGCTGCTGGCAATGCTGTCCGAGGAAGATGTGGAGCGCATTCAGAAATATGTAGCGGCAAATACGGTCAAGGAAACAGACCGCGCCACTTTCCAGGCAATGGAGGCGTTGGTGCATAACCTTAACACCATGAACAGCAGGGCGGGGGCGCAGGTGCCTTTCTCTTCCATTAACTATGGGCTGGACACCTCTTCGGAGGGGCGCATGGTGATGAAAAATGTAATGCTTGCCCATGAGGCGGGTCTCGGAAACGGCGAAACGCCGCTGTTCCCCATACACATTTTTAAGGTAAAAGAGGGAGTGAACTACAACCCCGGAGAGCCTAACTATGACCTGTTCAAGCTGGCGTGCAGAGTGTCCGCAAAGAGGCTGTTCCCTAACTTCTCCTTTATTGACGCACCCTTTAACCTTAAATATTACAAGCCCGGGGACTATAACACCGAGGTGGCTTATATGGGCTGCCGCACAAGAGTTATAGGCAACCATTTTGACCCCTCAAGAGAGATCGTTACGGGACGCGGCAACCTTAGCTTTACATCTATCAACCTGCCGAGGCTTGCCATTAAAGCCAACCACAATGTTGGGGCGTTCTTTGACAGCCTGGAGGAAATGATGGACCTTGTCTGCAAGCAGCTTATGGACAGATACAATATCCAGGCGCAGAAAACAGTAAGGAATTTCCCGTTCCTTATGGGGCAGGGAGTTTGGATAGATTCGGAAAAGCTGGGCCCCGATGATTCGGTGGGAGACGTTTATAAGCACGGCACATTGTCTGTGGGATTCATAGGGCTTGCGGAGTGCCTTAAAGCGCTGGTGGGCAAGCACCACGGCGAGGACGAGGAAGCACGGAAGCTTGGCTATGAGATAATCAC
>CAMWLD010000317.1 GCA_947175005.1 uncultured Ruminococcus sp.
GTCCCCGCCAAAGGCTCCGCCCTTGGAACCCGAGTGAAGTGTGTGATCTTGTTTGCTGTAAAAAATAGCGGCATTTCATTTGCGCAAATGAAATGCCGCTTGATTTTTTCTTCTATCGTGACATCAGCTAAGCAGCTTATCCAGTCTTGCTGCGATCTCTTTCAGGAAAGTTTCCGTGTCGACAGCCTGCTTATTGGGCAGCTTGCTCATTGCCGAAAGGTTCTTATCCATAATGCCGTCCTCCATGGTCTGCACAGAGGCCTTTTCCAGCTTATCGGCATATTCACAGAGTGCGGGAATATTATCCAATTCGCCTCTCTTGCGGAGTGCGCCCGACCATGCAAAGATAGTTGCAATAGGATTGGTAGAGGTCTTTTCGCCCTTTAAATAATTGTAATAATGACGTGTAACAGTGCCGTGAGCCGCCTCGTATTCGTAAACGCCGTCGGGAGAAACCAAAACCGAGGTCATAAGCCCCAGAGAGCCGAACGCCGTTGCCAGCATATCCGACATAACGTCGCCGTCATAGTTCTTGCAAGCCCAGATAAATCCGCCCTCCGAGCGGATTACACGTGCAACCACATCATCAATAAGCGTATAGAAATACTCTATCCCCGCAGCCTCAAACTTAGTCTTATATTCCGCCTCGTAAATTTCCGCAAAAATATCCTTGAAGCGGTGGTCATAGGTCTTGGAAATGGTATCCTTTGAAGCGAACCACAGATCCTCCTTTGCGTCAAGGGCATAGTTGAAGCAAGCCCTTGCAAAGCTGCCTATGGAATCGTCCAGATTGTGAACACCCTGAACGATACCGTCGGAATTTTTAAAATCATGGATAAGCGCCCTTGTTTCATTGCCGTTTTTATCGGTAATTACCAGCTCCGCCTTGCTGCCCTTTTCCGCTTTCAGCTCAGTGTTCTTGTAAATGTCGCCGTAAGCGTGACGGGCTATGGTAATGGGCTTTGTCCAGGTAGGAATGTAGGGGGTAATGCCGTTTACCAGAATAGGCTTTCTGAAAACAGTACCGTCCAGAATGGCACGGATTGTGCCGTTGGGGGACTTCCACATTTCCTTCAGCTTATACTCCTCAACACGCTGTGCATTTGGGGTAATGGTAGCGCACTTTACGGCAACGCCGTATTTTTTCGTGGCATTGGCGGAGTCGACCGTAACCTGGTCGTCCGTCTCATTTCTGTGCACAAGACCTAAGTCGTAATACTCGGTTTTAAGCTCAACATAGGGGTCAATGAGAATGTCCTTTATCATCTTCCAGATAACTCTGGTCATCTCGTCTCCGTCCATCTCCACCAAAGGAGTTGTCATTTGAATTTTTGCCATATTTCCATATCCTCTCTTAAATTTGTTGAATATATTGTACTGCCAATGGGTAAGTTTACTTACCCTTTGACAGCAAAAATAACCTCTGCACTGTCGTCGGTAAATTCGTTCACCGCCGCTTCAAACATGGGGAAAATATCCTCCCTTTTGTTACCGAAAGCGCCGCAGCCAAACGCACCTAAAATTATAAGCTGCGGTTCTTTTGACATTGCCAGTGAAACTATCTTTTCGATACGCCGCTCCATTATTTTATTGGTCTTGTCCCTCGACATAAGGCAAACAGCCGCTTCATACCTGTTCACCGCAGGGCAGGTGATAAAGTCACATAACACGGGGCTTTCGAGAAATTCTCCCTCATCATTGCGAATTATCGGCACATTGCTTGAATATATCTGCCCGTCGGTATAATCGGGAGTAATGTGTCTGCGGTTTGCACCGTAAAATGCCTTTACTTCCTTTATGGCGTAATAAAGCATAGACGCCCTGCAAAGGGATTCCTCCTGCGCATTCCCGCCCATAATATATGCGCCTCCCGCCACCAGCGCATTTGCAAAATTAAGCGCAATCGTGTGCTTGTCCTTATTTTGCAGAATGCAGTCTATGGTGGACTGACTGCGGATATTTTCCGAGAGCACAAACCTTTCCCTCCGTCCCTGCTTTACGGGGCTGAAATCGGGAATATATTCCGACTGCATATCGGGAAATTCGTGTTCTGCAAAATACCTGTCATTTTCGCTTTTTATTTTCAAAAAATTCACGGTAACTCAAACTCCCCTTTCAGACAGCGCATTCCTCAAATCAAAACATGATATCCTGCGGAAAGATCAATTGTCCTTGGATATTTACTGCTTTTTGCCCCGATCGGGCTGACCCTTGTTTTTCACGGAAACCGCAGCCATAAGCCCGACCCCCGCACCGACCACGGTCATGGCAAAAATCCATGGAATAAGTGCCCCGGAAAATCCGCCTATCGCCGTTCCCAGCGCGATTCCGCCGCAGCCTCCCGCCATTATAAGACGGGGCTTTCTGCGGCTGTTAGCAGCCTCTCCGAGAGATTTGAGCCGCAGAAGCCTGTCACCGTTATCCCCCGAATCGGGGTCAAAGGCAGCGCCACGCAACAGGTCGCAGGGGAATTTATCGCACAGCCCGCAGTGTTCATGCCCCTTTACCGCAGCACAGCGCACAATGTCGCAGTCCTCCCAAAGTCCTCCGCACCCGGGGCAGTCGTTTTCTTCACCAAAAGGGCAGTCGTTACAGTCCGCACCACAAACGGCGAGGCTGCATTTTTCGGTAATATTCTCCTCGAGTTCATCGCTCGGCGGAACATACACCTCTGTTTTGGGAATATCCGTTATATCAAAGGGCTTGTAGGGTCGGGGCTGCTCTGTATTTTCGGGTTCGGCATTTTGTAAATTTTCGGTTTGAGCCTGTCCGTCTACGTCACCCGACTGTTCGTCCCGAACAGGCCGGACACTTGCCTCATCAACCAAATCATTGGATTTATCGGGTGTTTGCTCGGTCGGTTCACTGCCCGTTACTCCGCTCATTTCCCGAAAAAATTTCAGCGCATTTTCCGCTTCGT
The DNA here is from genome assembly GCA_947175005.1 of uncultured Ruminococcus sp. Lineage (GTDB taxonomy): Bacteria > Bacillota > Clostridia > Oscillospirales > Ruminococcaceae > Huintestinicola. The sequence continues at coordinate 2,921 of CAMWLD010000317.1, forward strand.
CAGAATCTACGTTCGGCGGACTGCTTTCAGCTTTTTCGTCTGCTTTCGGAAGTGTTTCTTCGGGTGGCTTTTCCGCATTGCTATAGGAAGTCTCAATCTCCGATTTATCGGGAGTCTGCGGCGTTTGTGCTCCCGTGACTCCGCTCATTTTCCTAAAGAAATCAAGCGCATTTTTCGCCTCGTCCGAATCTGCGTTCAGCGGGCTGCTTTTAACCTTTTCGGCTGCTTTCGGAAGTGTTTTTTCGGGTGGCTTTTCCGCATTGCTTCGAGAAGCCTCAATCTCCGATTTATCGGGAGTCTGCGGCGTTTGTGCACTCGTGACACCGCTCATTTTCCTAAAGAAATCAAGCGCATTTTTCGCCTCGTCCGAATCTGCGT
>CAMWLD010000318.1 GCA_947175005.1 uncultured Ruminococcus sp.
GGGCACTCTTGAAAATAACACGGTAGTCACCACTGTAATGTCCAACATAGGGCTGTACAAGGCATTTGACGCTATCGGAATTTCCTATGAAAAAACCGCCGTGGGGGATAAGTACGTTTACGAGTGCATGAACGAAAAGGGCTACAAGCTTGGGGGCGAAAATTCGGGGCATATCATATTCAGCAAATACGCCAACACGGGCGACGGAATTATTACCGCCCTTAAAATAATGCAGGTAATGTGCAGCAAGAAAATGACATTATCCGAGCTTGCCGCCCCTGTTTCCATTTATCCCCAGGTGCTGGTGAATGTGAGGGTAAAGGATAAAAACGCAGTGCTGAATGACCCCGATGTTACTGCGGCTGTGGAGGCTGCGGAGAGCGGGCTCTGCGGCAACGGGCGCATACTTGTCCGCCCCAGCGGCACAGAGCCTCTTCTTAGGATAATGGCAGAGGCGCAGAGCGATGAGATATGCCGTGAGTGCATTGAGAAGATCGAAAAAGTCGTAAGAGAAAAGGGACACGCTGTAAATTGATTTTAAAATAATGCTGTAAATTTGAATGATTTGAAAGGAGAAAAATCATGGACAAGAAAATTCTTGCGTTTATTATTTCCGTATTTACCGCTGTTTCTTCCGCAGGGTGCGGGGACGCTTCTAAGCTCGAAACAAGCGTGACATCACAAAGTGCGGCTGTTCTTGAACTGTCGAACCCGAATGCGACGGAGGCAGCAAAGGAGCTTTACGATTACATCTGCGACACCTACCGCACGGGCATAATTTCCGGGCAGCAGGAGTCCACATGGATGGGCAGCGAGCAGTATGAGTTTGACTATATTTACAAAGCCACAGGGAAATATCCCGCCATTCGCGGGCTTGACTATATGAACGACGACTTTGACGGCGTAAACCGCAGGGCGGAGGAATGGTATAATAAGGGCGGTATCGTCACTATCTGCTGGCACTGCGGCAGCGACTTTTCGGGCAGCTGGAACGAGAGTATGAAAACCGAGATCTCCGATTGGGACAAGGCGCTTACCGAGGGTACAAAGGAGTATGAAACTCTTATTGCGGGCATGGACAAGGGCGCAAAGGCGCTAAGTGAACTGCGTGACAAGGGCATTCCCGTGCTTTGGCGGCCTTTCCATGAATTTGACGGCGCATGGTTCTGGTGGGGCAAAGGGGGAGCGGATAATTTCGCAAAGCTCTGGCGGATAATGTACGACCGCTACACAAACCACTGGGGGCTTGACAACCTTATCTGGGTGCTGGGCTATTCGGGCAACGGCAGGGGATATGACAAGTGGTATCCCGGGGACGAATATGTTGATATAGTCGGCGCAGATTCCTACAATGACGGCGCAAACGGCAAGCTGTATAACAAAGTGACAAGCGTCGCAGGTGAGAGCGTTCCGATCTGCTTCCACGAATGCGGACGTATCCCCACGGCAGAGCAGCTCCGAAAGGACAAGGCGGACTGGGTATGGTTCATGACCTGGCACACCGAGCACATAACCGACCACAATGACAAGGACGATTTGAAAAAAATTTACAATGACGAGTATGTTATAACCCTTGATGAGCTTCCCCAATGGGGGCAGAATAAATAGAAACCGAGAGGCAGGAGCTAAAATATCCTGCCTCTTAATTTTTTTCGCTTAGAATTGATTCAAATAATTTATCCGCCGCCAGCGAACGCATATCATTATTGCGTATAATGCAAATATTCCGACATGGCAGAGAGATGTCAGGCTTTATTTCTCTTACTTCACCGGCCTTGACGGCTTGCTCTGCGAAGTCGGAAACAACGCAGCCAATACCCATATTTCTCGCTGTGAAGCGAACGATCTGAGGGCTTGTGGCAAGCTCAAACCGGGGAACTGCATATATTCCCTGCTTTTTGAATTCATTGTCAATAAACGCTCTGGTGCTTGTATTTTTTTCAAGCATTATCAGTTCATTTTTTATGCTGTCAATCTTGGCATTATCGGGAATATCACTTTTTACGCTGCAAATAAAAATATCTTTTATTTCCCGTATCTTTATCACTTCAAAACCGGTAATTTCAAAAGGCTCGCTTACTGCTGCAAAATCAAGCTTGCCCTGCTTCAGCAGATCCAGGCTCCGAGGCGTGGGATTATTGGTTATGGCAATTTTTATATTGGGATATTTTGAGTGAAATTTTTCAAGATAGGGCAAAAGACAAAATTCCAATGTCATATCGCTTGCACCTATCTTTATCTCTCCCGCATCAAGCCGCAGCATTGCTGTAAGTCTCCGCTCGCCTTCGGAAAATAACGCCGCGCCCTCCGACACATACTTTTGCAGTATCTGCCCCTCGACAGTAAGCCTGACTCCCTTGGGAGTGCGCAAGAACAAAGCGCACCCCAATGCCTCTTCGAGCTGCCGTATTGTCTGACTTACGGCAGGCTGTGAGATAAACAGCTTTTCCGCTGCTGCCGTTATATTTCCGCACTCGGCGGCGCAGCAAAAAATTTTATACCAATCATAGCTTATATTCATAATATCGCTCCGATTATCATATTCACAGCTTATATGCAAGCACTTTTTCTGTAAATGATCTGACTGCGTTTAGGGCCGTTTGAGATCATGGTTATGGGCACTGCAATTTTATTTTCAATGAATTCAACATATGCTTTGGCATTTCCGGGCAGCTCCGAATAGTCTGTTATCCCGGAAATATCGCATTTCCAGCCGTTAAGATATTCATAAACCGGCTCGGCGTTTTCCAGCAGATATGTTTCGGGAAATTCTTCTGTGACCTCACCGTTTATCTTATATCCAACGCAAACGGGAATTTTATCAAGATACCCCAAAACATCAAGCATGGTCAGAACAGCCTCTGTTGCGCCTTGCAGCATACACCCATACCGTGCGGCAACGCAGTCAAACCAAGCCATTCTTCGGGGTCTGCCTGTCTTTGCGCCGTATTCACCCGAATCGCCGCCTCTGTTGCGCAATTCCTCGGCAATGCTGCCGGATAATTCTCCGACAAATGCGCCTGCACCGACACAGGTGGAATATGCCTTGATGACCGCAATTACCGATTTTATCTCATAAGGCGGGATACCTGTGCTTACACTGCCAAATCCCGCAAGGGGCGATGATGATGTAACAAATGGGTATATTCCGTTATCAACATCACGAAGCGCCCCGAGCTGACCCTCCAAAAGAATGTTTTTACCCGATCTTACAGTGCTGTTCAAGTAATGGGGACAGTCGAAAATATACGGCGCGAGTCTGGCTTTAACTTCCGTGAGATACTCGCTTAAATCC
>CAMWLD010000319.1 GCA_947175005.1 uncultured Ruminococcus sp.
GTTCAATAACGGCATTAAGCCAGACCTTAACCTTGACAACATCTGCCGCCTGGGCTGCCTTTACCGCCTGCATTATCTCTTCATCGGAGGCGTTTTCATTTCCCCAGCGCAGGTTGTCCGCAATAGTGCCCTTGAAAAGCGCCGCCTTTTGGGGGACTATGCCTATATTCTCCCGCAGCTGCTTCACATTTGCACCGCGCACATCTTGTCCGTTCACTTTAACGCAGCCCTCGCTTGCGTCATAAAACCGTGGGATCATATTTACAAGGCTGCTCTTTCCCGAGCCTGTGCCCCCGATAATTCCTACAGTTTCGCCCCTTTTCACCTTAAAGGAGATACCCTCCAGCGCCTTTTCCCCTCCGCCGCTATACAGCAGTGAAACATTGTCAAATTCAACGGCATATTCATTATCGAAAGAAGCTGCGTTGCCCTGTACATTATCTTCATTTTCCATATCGGGAATTATTTCCAACACCGCCTGAATGCGGTTGCCGCAGGCAATGCTTTTGGTAATGCTGATTATGAGGTTTGCAAGCTTTATCAGCTCCACCAATATCTGCGACATATAATTGTACAGTGCAACGACCTCGCCCTGCCTCAGCATACCCTCGTCCACCCTTATAGCCCCCTCAGCGATAAGGTAAATTATCGCAATGTTGATGATAACATAGGTCACGGGATTCATCAAAGCGGAAACGCCGCCCACGAATTTCTGAGTGCGTGCAAGCTCGTGATTTTTCTCGTTGAACCGCTCTGTTTCGGAATTTTCCAATCCGAACGCCCTTATCACCCTTACCCCCGTCAGATTCTCCCGCACAGCCCCCGTAACATCATCTAAACGCTGCTGTGCCTTTTTGTACAGCGGAATGCTCACAAGCATTATAGCAAAAACCACCGCAAAAAGAATGATCGTGACATATACAAAAATCATAGCCGTCTCCGGGTCAATGGTAAACGCCATTATCATCGCCCCGAACACCACAAAGGGGGACCGCAGCAGCAGCCGCAGAGTAAGGTTAAGCCCCGTCTGCACCTGGTTCATATCCCCCGTAAGGCGGGTAATAAGGGTAGAAGCCCCCACATCGTCCAGCTGGGAATAGCTTAATTTCCCGATATGCTCAAAAAGTACGTGCCGCAGCTTTGCCGTAAAGCCCACCGAAGCCTTTGCCGCAAAGAATTGAGCGGTAATGGAAAAAGCCAGTCCCGCGAAGCCCAGCCCCACCAGCACCAGGCACATTTTCACGATATATCCCCTGTCTCCGCCCGCAATGCCGTTGTCGATAATGGCAGCGATCACCAAAGGGGTAAACAATTCAAAAAGAGCCTCCAACAGTTTAAAGAAAGGCCCGAGCACGCTTTCTTTCCGAAAGCCCTTTAAATATTTCAATAATTTGTACATAAAACACCACAAAATTAATTAACATTTACCGATCAATAACGAAACGAAAAATCCATCTTTATATTATTGATTTTATTGACAATAGCAACAATGCCCCAAATATTGGGGCAAAAGTGCATTACTTTATTAAGGGAGACAATAGACAAAGCCCTCCAAAAAGCCGATATACCTCAATTCACAGCATATCATACGGCCTCCGGCTTAAAAATCGTCCTTGTCGTCCTTTTCGAGGTCTTCCTTGTCGGCGCCGTCCATGGCGGCAAGCTCGTCAATATCGCTCACATCATCCTCGTCGTCGCTGTCGCCGCAGCCTCCGCAGACAGCGCAGTCGTCATCGCCGAAGAAGATCTCATCGTCATCATCAAAGCTGTAGTCATACTCCTCCAATTCCTCGCGCTTTTTAACGCAGTAAATGGCGGCAGCAGCTCCCGCAGCAGCTGCAAGCATAGTCAGCAGCGCAACACCGAAAGCATTCTTCATAAATAATCACTCCTTGAATTTTTAGGTTATCATCGGACTTTTTCAAGAAAAAAATCACCCTGTAAATAGTATTATAACACACAAAGCGAAAAATTACAAGAGCTATTTTGAAATTTTTTCCAAAAAAGTAAATTTAATTCACGGCAGTGAAACGAAGCAGCCTCGGACTCCCGAAAAATGTATGCGACAGCCCTGTGAACGCCGCCGTAAATCGCACAATCCTCAGCCGCTTATCCGTAATAAAGCCTGTTCTCCACTATCGAGAAGCTTGCCAGCACCGCCGCAGAAGCCGCAAAAGACAGCACCCAGCAAATAACGCTCATCGTTTTCGAGGGACGCTCACCCGTCAACTTTAAAAGCCTGCGGCAGGCTATCTCATCTATGACCAGATAGGGCAGCACCGCCATATACATCACAGGCAGAGATGCATACCCGATAAACAGAGATCCGAAAAATATCTCCGCAACCCTCATACCAAAACGCATACAGCCATATACAACGCTCAGGACAGGCAGCGCAGCCGTAAGCAGCTTTATGATAACGGGATTTTTAAAGCGTGCAGCCCAGATCACCGCAGCTCCCGCAGGTAGCAGCCACAGCCACCCTAAGAAAGTCCAGAAATTTGACACTATTCCTACTACGGTAAAAAAATAATCTATGACAAAATCGGTCGGGTCACTGTACCAGTCACCGAAAACAGTTATTAAATTTACCGCAAACCATACAAAAATAATCCCCGGGATTAACAGGAATTTCACCCGTGCGCTGCTGCCCATAAAGGTATTGTAAAAAAGCCGCCGCTCACGCCGTTCATGCTTACGCCTTTCTTTTTCTTTAAGGCGGTATTCCCTTTCCAGCTCCGGCAACTCCTCGTCGGAGGTCACCGTCAGAACCGCAGGGGTTGCCTCCAGCTCTGCCGTAATGGCAAACTCACCCTTTTCCCAACGGGCATTTTCCGCACCGTCGGCATACTTCTTTCCGCCCTTTTGCTCATACCCGGGGTACAGCTCGCCTATCCTTTTGCACAGGGCTTTAAAGTCCTCATTGGTTGGATCTTTGACGATAACATATGTATAGGTCATTTTTTTCAATCCTTTCAAACGGCAGTATGCATTTTCTTCATATCCCAGGAGTCTGACATCGGGTAAAAAGCCCCGGGCAGCTATTGGCAGTCTTTTCACAAAGCACAGCCTTGCACGTCAACAGAAAAATCGCCCAATCGGTAAACGTCTGTTTTTATAATATCATAGGTTGTCGCATTTGTCAATAGTTTTTATTGAAATTCAGAAAAAATAGTGAGAATAAATTATATTCTTACCTTATTGGATTCCTGCACATTTTTCGTCCCGTGCAATTCCGATGTTTATATAAAATGCACATTGCAGCTACAAAAATTTAACAATTTTATGA
>CAMWLD010000320.1 GCA_947175005.1 uncultured Ruminococcus sp.
GCTTATTAAAGTAAACGCCGCCCCCAACCAGCGCAGCGAGATCATGACCATTTGCGAGATCATGAACGCAAAAATAATCGACATGACCACCAGCACCCTTACCGTTGAAATATGCGACTCCCCTGTTCACCTCCACAGAATGCACGACCTTTTGGAGGGCTACGGCATAAAGGAGATCGTCCGCACAGGCGTTATCGCTATCCAGAAGGGCAGCGCCACAATTAAATAAGCTTTTTTGGGGCATAAGCCCTGAAATATAATCTTTCATAATTAAATTCTTTAGGAGGAATTTCAAAATGGCTAAAATTTTCTATCAGTCCGACTGCGATCTCGGCAGACTTGACGGCAAGACCGTTGCAATTATCGGCTACGGCTCCCAGGGTCACGCTCACGCTCTTAACCTTAAAGACAGCGGCGTAAACGTTGTTGTAGGTCTTTACGAGGGTTCAAAGAGCAAGGCTAAGGCAGAGTCCCAGGGTCTCAAGGTTCTTTCCGTAAGCGAGGCTGCCAAGGCAGGCGACATTGTTATGATCCTTATTCCCGATGAGAAGCAGGTTGATGTTTACGAATCAGACATCGCTCCCTACCTCACCGCAGGCAAGACCCTTGCTTTTGCTCACGGCTTTAACATCCACTTCGGCTGCATAGTTCCCCCCAAGGATGTAAACATCATTATGATAGCTCCCAAGGGCCCCGGCCATACCGTAAGAAGCGAGTACCAGGAGGGCAAGGGTGTTCCCTGCCTTATCGCTGTTGAGCAGGACGCTACAGGCGACGCACAGGATATCGGTCTTGCATATGCCCTCGGTATCGGCGGCGCAAGAGCAGGCGTTCTCGAGACCACTTTCAGAACCGAGACCGAGACCGACCTCTTCGGCGAGCAGGCAGTTCTCTGCGGCGGCATATGCGCCCTTATGCAGGCAGGCTTCGATACCCTTGTTGAAGCAGGCTACGATCCCAGAAACGCTTACTTTGAGTGCGTTCACGAAGTGAAGCTCATTGTTGACCTTATCTATCAGTCGGGCTTTGCAGGCATGAGATATTCCGTCTCCAACACTGCCGAGTACGGCGACTATGTAACAGGTCCCAAGATCATCACCGAGGAAACCAAGAAGGCTATGAAGAAGGTTCTCGCCGATATCCAAGACGGCAGCTTTGCAAAGCAGTTCCTGGTTGATATGTCTCCTGCGGGCAAACAGGTTCACTTCAAGGCTATGAGAAAGCTTGCAGCAGAACACCCTGCCGAGGTTGTAGGCGAGGAAGTTCGCAAGCTCTACAGCTGGAGCAGCGAGGACAAGCTTATCAACAACTGATAAATGTCCGATTCATCAGATCATACAGAACGTCCCCCGAATTTTTCGGGGGATTTTTCTGTATTCGGATATTATTTGACATTCTCCGAAATATGTGATATAATCAAAATAACATCTGATAATGCAAAAAAGTCCTCATTGAAAGGAGTGAATTTTTATGCTCGATATCCCATGCAGAATAAGCGCCCCCATAACCTCCGAGTCCTTGGGGAACATCAACAGAACAACCACTGCAGTTCTTCACAGCGGCAATGTTGAAACTATCAATAAAAATAACGTGAACCGAGGCAGTCAAAGTCCTGTAAACGGTCAACCACGGATTTCACAAACACAGCCTCCTCCCCGCCCTGTGCAGCAGCCTCAACCTGCGCAGCCGACTCCGCAGGCAGCCAAGCTCCGGCCAGTTAAAATGCAGATACCCGCCCTTTTAAATCCCGTTCAAAAGGGACAGAAAGTGCCTGTTTCCTCCGAAAGCCCTACAGTACTGGATATACGTATCGGCTGGAATGTAAATAATCCCGCCTGCGATATAGACGTTTCCGCATTTATGCTGGACGAGCGTGAAAAGGTCATAGGCGACAGCTGGTTTGTATTCTACAGCCAGCCCGACAGTCCCGATAAAAGCATACATTTTTCCCAAACCTCCCGCGAGGACAGACAGGAAATGACGGTCGACCTGTCAAAGATCGACCCACGAGTCAAAAAGATCGTATTCGTCCTTACAATCTATGAGGCGGCGGCGAAACGCCTGAATTTCAGCATGATAAGCGATGCATACATACGGATACTGGATAATTCATCAAAAAAGGAGATCGTCAGCTTTAAAATGAGCGAATACTATCCCACCGTGCTTTCCATGATGATAGGCGAGGTCTACAACCACAAGGGCGTGTGGAAACTCAATGCTGTGGGCAACGGCATTGCGGGCGAGCTGGACGAGCTTTGCAAGCTTTACGGAGTGGAGTTGCAATAATTGCAGCAATAAATTGCAGCAATAGGAAAAAATATCCCCAAAAACTTTTTAGGAGTTGAAATTTTTAATGCTTAATTTTGAAATTTTAAACGAGCTTACATTAAAGGTCACCTGTACGGGAAACGATGTGCTTTTCGCCAAAGCTGGAGCGTTTATTGGCGGCGAAAGCCCCGGGGGCAGAAATTATAATTTTGAAAAGCTGCTTTTAGGCCCTCAGAGCAACTTTGGCGACGCGCTGCTCGGCTCTCTCGTCCGCCGTGTTACGGGAGAAAATCTGCCTCTGATGAAAGTAACAATGTCGGGAAACTCCGTTACATATTACGCAAACTACGGTCAGCACGTGGTCGTTTACAAGCTTGCAATGGGCGAGGTCGTGTCGGTGGAGTCGGAAAATCTCCTTGCCTTTACACCCGACTGTAATTACAGCACACGTTTTATCGGCTCGGGAGTTATTTCCCAAAAGGGACTTTTTACCTCGACCCTTACGGGAAACGGACCCAATGCATTTGTGGCGCTGCTTTCCGACGGCAACCCGCTGGTTTTGAGCAATATTCAAAACAGCAGCTGCATTACCGTAGACCCCGACGCAGTCATCTGCTGGTTTTCACGAAACGGCTACGGCGATCCACAGATAAGAACAGACATTTCCTGGAAAAATTTCATAGGTCAGCATTCCGGGGAATCCTATATGTTTGAATGGTCGGGAGGTATGCCTGTTTCCGTCCTTATTCAGCCCTCCGAGCGCAGAGGCGGGATAAAGGTGGGGATAGACTGATATTTTCCAAGCTGAAAGAAAAAGTATGATTTCTAAAAAATCGGTCTATACAGGACTTATCCCATATAGACCGATTTTTATTTATATTTTGAAAAAATTTTTTTCATGTCAGCGGAAGCTGCTCCCGTAAATTCCTTGCGTTCCCTCAAAACAGATACTATAACCGCTAATATGATTATGTTATTCAGCCATAAAATTGTCGGCAGCAGAAAAGCTATATTC
>CAMWLD010000321.1 GCA_947175005.1 uncultured Ruminococcus sp.
CCAGCACGCCATCCTCCGCCTGCTGGCGGCGGGAAGCGGCAATATCTTCATGGTAGGCGATGAGGATCAGAGCATCTCCCGTTTCAGAGGGGCTACCATTGAGAATATTTTGAGCTTTGAAAAGCAGTTCAGCGCAACTGTGGTTAAGTTAGAGCAGAATTACCGTTCCACCGAAACTATTTTAGACGCGGCAAACGCTGTTATCAAAAACAATACCCAAAGAAAGGGAAAAAATCTTTGGAGCGATTTGGGCGAGGGCGATAAAATTCAGCTTCACCTTCTCCAAAGCGAAATTGACGAATCCAATTTTATAGCAGATACTATTATGGATCTGAAAGGGCAGGGGGAGAGCTTTAAGGACAACGCCGTGCTGTACCGCACTAACGCCATGTCCCGCTCGGTGGAATTGTCCCTGTCAAAAAGCGGAGTACCGTATCGAATCATAGGCGGAACAAAGTTCTACGACCGCAAGGAAATAAAGGACATTATCGCATATCTCAGCGTTATCAACAACAATTTTGACACGGTAAGGCTGCAAAGGATCATCAACGAGCCGAAGCGGGGAATAGGCGACGCGTCACAGGCGGAGGTGTTCAGGATCGCCGACGGACTTGGCATTTCTCCAGTGGAGGTAATGCAGAGGGCGGAGGAGTTTGTCTCTATCTCCAAAAAGAGCAAGACGCTTGTACCGCTGGGAAATATGTTCAGAGAGCTGGGACAGGATCCCGACAGACCGCTGGACAATCTTATCGACGACATTATTACCGCCACAGGCTACAAGGATATGCTTATGACCCAAGGGGACGAGGGCATGGGCAGGCTGGAAAATATCAACGAGCTTAAGTCGGGGGTTATCAGCTTTATGGAGGAGAATGAGGAGCATTCCCTTTCCGACTATCTGGAGAACGTTGCCCTTATAACCGACCTTGACAACTACGAAGCCGATGAGGACAAGGTGGTATTGATGACCATGCATGGCGCAAAGGGCTTGGAATTCAACAATGTTTTCATAGTGGGGGCGGAGGAAAATATTTTCCCCTCATACCGCTCACAGCTTGACATGACCGAGATAGAAGAGGAAAGAAGGCTTGCCTATGTGGCTATCACAAGGGCAAAGAAAAAGCTCTATGTTACCCACACAAGACAGCGCCTGATCTACGGTCAGACCCAGCGGAACAAGCCGTCAAGGTTTATCGGTGAGATACCGGGTAATGATATTGAGCTTACCGATCACACCCTGCACACCGCTCCCGTGCAGACAGCAAAACCGCAGAAGAAGCCGGGATATTTGCAGCAGGAGGCGCGCCACGCACAGAGGGAGAAGATAGTGCAGAAGTTAGCGGCGGCGCATACCGAGACCTTTGAGGCAGGGGACAGGATACGGCATAAGGTGTTCGGCGAGGGCACGGTGCTTGATGCTAAGGCTATGGGGAATGATACGCTGCTGGAGATTGCTTTCGATACTAAGGGGACTAAGAAGATCATGGCTAATTTTGCTAAGGTGGAGAAGATTTAGGTTTTTGAAAAAATAACTAAGCCGTTTTTCGGCTCTGTTATTTACTTTTTTATCAAATCTTTTTCAGGGTGTTGACATTTTGGTAAAAACGTTATATAATAAAAATAAGGAAACCGATAGACGGTCACTCCCTTGGTTAGATTAAAAAAATAATCGCCCTAAGTTGTGAGCAGAGGCGATTATTTTTTTGTATTTTTATAAATAGATAGTATAAGATCTACTATCACGCAAATGAGCGTCAACATCTGAATAAGATCAGACATCGTTATGTAGTAACCCATGGACTATCACCCCCTTTTTTAAACAGCGCATGGTATTTCATACTGTCGGGAGCAAAATTTAACCGCCTATCGTCTTGGTTTCCTCGTTTTTATTATATAATGTTTTTTGCTGAAATGTCAATTATTTTCACAAATTTAAAAAATAATGGGGCTGTCTTTTTCACAGCCCCAAATTTTTATTATTCTTCTCACTCCACCACCACAACATCAGCCCCGCCAAAACCAACATCGCCGTTATACCGAAAATCCGTGATCTCTCCCCGTATCTTCTCCTTGGCGATCTCAAACCTGTCGGGCTTGTCGCTGTTTTTGGGAAATGACAGTAAGCATTCCCCCGACTGCACGGTGAAGCCGCTTTCGTTGTACCTTACGGCGCCGTTTACGTCCTGCACTGCCGATTCGAGTGACCTTACCATAGCGGCAATAAATGACGAGGAAAAATCATCGGTGAGGGACGGGGCGGAGATCCCGTCATAATCGGCTGAAACGCCTTCCTTTGAATAGGAAAAGCTGACACCTTGAAGCGTATAAGGCTCGGTAAAGGTGACCTGCCATTTTCCCTCGCCTGTTCGGTCAAGCTGAACGGCATAGCTTTGTTCTCCCTGTGTGATTTTTGCGGTAAAGGTGAACAGCTTATTCATATCGGGGGGTTTGGGTGTGAGAATACCCCCGTTGCTCCCACATGCAGCTAAAGCCAATACGCAGATAGAAATAATTACGGATTGCACCGCTTTCTGAAACGATCTCATAATGTCCTCCAAAGGACAAATATATTTACCGCCCGTCCTTATTTCCCTAACCCATTTATTGACCCTTATACACCGATCTGTGCCAAGCCTTTTCGAAAATTATTTTCCGAAGCTATATTCAGAAATAATTTTCCGAATTCATTAAAGCTTGATAAGCCTTAATCCGTCAGCCACCTCGCTTGCCAGCAGAGATGCGGGGTTTATGCCGCTTTCAACCAGCAGATCGGCGGACTTTCCGTGAAGATAAGCGCCCAGAACTGCCGCCTGGAAAGGCTCGAGACCCTGCGCCGCCAGCGCGCCGATAATTCCCGTAAGCACGTCGCCGCTGCCTGCCTTTGCAAGGGCGCTGCTGCCCGTAGTGTTGATGTAGGCTTTTCCGTTGGGGGCGGCGATCACGGTGTTCTGTCCCTTGAGCACCAGAACAACATGGTACTCAATGGCAAAAATGCGGGCTATATTCAGCCTGTTTGCCTGCAGCGTGGCGGGAGTGGTTTTCATAAGCCTTGCAAGCTCGCCCGGGTGAGGGGTCATAATAATGGGGCGGTTGTTGTCCTTTAAGACATTTATATTATTGTTAAGACAATTTATTCCGTCTGCGTCCAAAATAACCGGACAATTTCCCTTTTTTAACAGGAAAGAAACTATTTCAAGAGTATTTTCGTCATTTCCCATGCCGCAGCCTATGGTTATGGCGCTTGCCTTTTCCGCCTCTTCTTCAAGGAGGGAGAATGCCTTTG
>CAMWLD010000322.1 GCA_947175005.1 uncultured Ruminococcus sp.
TGTCAGCGCACCCGTCAATCCAGTTCTGCACAATATTTTCCAAGCTGTCCTGCAAATCGGGAGCATGAAGCATAGCCGCCAGCTTTCCGCATACAGGCAGATTTGCGGGAGCGTCCAGAACCATGTATTCTCCGATTATGTATTTCATGTATCTGGCACTGGCCGTACCCTTCAAATCCGCAAAACGCACGTCCGTCATAAGCTCTTCGGGAATAAACCCAACCGCCTTTTCATGAGCATTCGTGAAATTCTCCTCCACAAACGTCTCCGCAACCTCGCTGCTTGGGAAATCGAAATTCTTTCCGTATTTCCTTGCATTCTCCCAGCGTTTAAGCAGCGCCTCCGACCGAGCCTTTGCGTCTCCTTTCATCTTAGGCAGTGCCTTTTCAAATTCGGGACGCAGTTCATCTTCCTTGCTTGCCATTATGTCCCCTATCATCTTCTGAATGACCTTTGATTTGTGAGTAAACAAAGTGATAGCAAATGCAGGCTCAAAAAAGCCGCCCTTTTTAACCAGCAGCTCCGCAAACCACGCTGCCCGCTTTGCATTGCTGCTTATCTTCTTGAAATAAGCCACAGCCTCGTTTGAATGCGCCCTTACAAACTCCGCCGATTCGATCATGCGGTCATTGTAATACCAGCTTTCATGGCAGCCCGCCATTCCATCGAAAATAATATCAATATCTATCCCGTCAGCGACCAGCCTTTCAAAGCTGTCATAGCATTCCTCTTTAAACGCCTCCTTTCGCCCCTTTACAAAGCAGAAAATAAGGCTGGCTCTTTGCTCATCACTCGTTGCAGCCAAAAGCAGCGCCGTAAAAACAGCCCTTGCCTTGGGGCTGTAGCCGTAAAGCACCGCAAACGCCTTTATTACCGTCCTTTTGTTTCCGGGACTGCACCGCACTCCGTAATCTATCATTTCCGAAGCCTTTACCGGGTCGTCATACACCGCAGGGAAAAGCAGATTCGCCTTGTAAGCGGTATTCTTCCCCCCAACAATAAGCTCAAAAATATCCAATTCTCCCAGCATCTCCCCGAAGTGCATTTCCAGCCTCTCCAGCAGCCCTTGTCCGCCTCCCGCAGCCAAAGCCTTAGCCGTAAGAAACGCCATTTCGCACAAAGCCATGCCGTCCTTATCCTTTTCCGCCCTTTCGATCATACGCATGGCAAGCGCCTCGTCCGACGCAGTCCCCGTAAGCGCCTTATTGTAAATTGAACTATTGTCCAGCTTTTCGCAAAGCACCATATACAGATAATCCTCATACATTCCCAGCTTGTCGAAAGCCTCCCTCCGGGAAATAGAATCATAATATGAACAATAATACGAAGCGCATTCGGGATTTTTTATGAGCGCTTTCAAAAGCTCCGTCATTTCCCTGTTCCCCTCATGAATGCCGCATATTATCGCAGTGCATTCCCATTCGGATAATGTCTTTGCCGCCTTGAACAGCACATCTTTCAGCTTTTCCGGCTCTTTGGCGCTGCCCTGTATTATCATGAGCTTTGCCATATACATAGCAAGAAATATCGCCTTTGTGCCTGCCTTATCTTTTTTAATAAGACTGCCCTTGACGGTTATCGCCTCTCCCTTTGATATTCTCTTGATATTATCGGGAGTAATAAGCTCTGCCGTCTGCTCGGGATAAAACTTCAACATAATATCCGCGGTCTCGTTGTTGCGGAGAAGATAGTCCGGCATATCATATAAACAGTCGGTCAGTGAATATCCGATCCTTGCAGCTATGGAAATTCCGTCCGAATTTTTTGCAGCAGTGCCGAAAACAAGCTGCGAATAAGCGATCAGCGCACGCTTTGCAACCTCCGTACCGTCGCCGTCCAGCTGATTTACCAATTCATCGGGATATTTCCAAAAGGACATTCCCGCCCCGAATCCCCTGCCGTTTCTGGGAACGATCTCTAAAGTATTGGTTTTCCCGCTGACATAATTATCTGCCTTTTGGTACATAACGGCATTTGCCGCCCTGTCCGACTCCGTTAAACTTTTCCATAATTCAAAAACCTGTTGATTATTCATCTCCATGGTCCTCCCAAAGCAAAAATTATTATAAATATTATAACATATGCTCCTTAATTTGTAAACAGCATTTCATAATTTTTTTCAATATCAACGGTACATTTTCCCAAGCCGAACCCTACAGCAGCCATTCGCATTTTGCAGATCTTTTAACCTTACCGTAAAAATCTTCTTAAAGCAAATGCAGATTTCCAAACATCTCATACCCCGTAATACTATTCTACCATAAAATCCCGCCTTTGTCAATAGCACTTTGCAAAATTTATTTGCAGTTAACTCATTTCTCCCTATTACACAAAATTTCCATTTAAATTTATACATAATGCCCTATGCAATTAAAGTAACAAAAAATCCCCCGATATATCAAACGATATACCGGGGAATCGCTATATATCTCATTAAAATCTCATACTGCCCCAAAGCCCGAATAACCGAGCGAACAGCCTGTAAGCTTATAAAACACGTAATTACTGCTCGCTGCCCGAACCCGACGGAATGCCGTCCCTTATTATCCGAGTACAAAGCTTATCGGAAAAATACTCAATGAATCTGCTGTTTGCGGGAATATCTCCGAAAGCCTCTGTCATAAGCTCACGGTCTCCCCTGTCAAAGGCCAGCCGCACTGTCATGCGAACAGCCCGCTCAACACTTGCCGCCGTCTTGCCGAATTTCCTTGCAACATCTTCATAAACGCCGCATATATCACAAGACCGACCGCTGTCATTCACAGTCATAGCCACCGCCCGAGCCAGGTAACGAGTACCCCGCAAATTAGCTATAACTCCCGATTCACAGAGCATTGTTTCTGCATATTTTTCAATGCTATCCCTGCCTGTTTCGCCCAAACGCTCCACATATGCCGAAACGATAATGCGGCTTATCTGCTTTGCGTCCACAGGGTGAGAGATCATACAAGCGCAGCCGCCAAGCCTTTCCCGAAGCTCATTGCCGCCCTCGCTTATAACAATAAAAAATGTCTTATGTACCCTCTCATGACAAGCCGAAATAAATTCGTCCATATCCCAACCGTTCCCCTTGTCCACCATAATAACAGCGTCCGCTTCTCCCCTTGCAATAACCTCCGCAAGCTCGCTGCCACCCTTGCCGCAAACGCTCACACCGATACCTTCGGCGCTCAATTCAGCAGCAAGCAGCTTTCCGAAATTATTATCCGAATCCGCAATAATTGCCTTTATAGCGTTACCCATTTGTTTTGTTCCTTTCTTTA
>CAMWLD010000323.1 GCA_947175005.1 uncultured Ruminococcus sp.
CCTTTCTTCAATTTCAATGCATATGCAATTATCTTTTCCCACGGAAAAGCTGCAAATATATTTTCCCTTTTCCGTTTTGAAAACCGCCTGTAATTTTCCGTCCCCGCTATTTTCTTCCGTTACTGTGCTAAAGCCATGTTCCCTAAATTTCGGGGAATTTTTACTAAGCCAGTCCCCTAAGCTTTCCCCCGATACTCCACCCTCGAGAAACTCAAAAAAGCTGCTCATGTAATTATCGAAATCCACATTTTTATTTACTTGTCCGTACATAAGAAAGGGAATATTGTTTTCTTCCGATGAGATTGCTTCAATATTGATGATCTTGTCATTCCGCACATTTATATAACCAATATATTTATCATTTTTCATTTCTGCAATAACCGCTCCCGAGCCGCCTTTTTCGGGAGAAATGCAGGTTAAACCTAAGTCACCGAAGCCCAAGTCCTTAAATTTATATGTATTATCTTTCAGCCATTCGGTAAATTTCTCAACCATTTTTTCACGACCCATACTCAAAATTTTTTATGTTTTTTTAATTTCTTCCGTTCTCTCCGTTCGGCGGAGCGTATGCGCCCCAGTATTTCATCGGCGTAAATTTTTATATCCTCGTCACTGTTGTCTGCCGCCTTTTCCAAAATCCCGGGAAATTTCTTATAAAGCCTGCCCGCTGCCATTACCCCGAATTTCCGCTTTACGGGATCGTCACTATACAAAAATAAATTCACTTCATCTTCCCGCAGTTCATCACGATCATAAAGCAGAGAAATGCATTCATAATACCGCAAATTTCCCGTTTCCTTTAAATATTCAAGCATATGACCGTAATCAATGTCACTGCGTGAATCAAACAGACTTATGGCCTTGTGCCTTACCGTAAATTCCTCATGCTCCAAAGCCTCAAACAGCTTTAAATAATACTCCCCGTACCCGCTGTACGCCAAAGTCTCCAAAGCGCACATTATTATTAAAACATTATCATCATCAAGCAGCCTTACAGCCTCATCAAGAAAAGGCTCGACCCACGCAGACGCACCCTCCGCCAATATTTCGGCAGCATGAAGCCGTATGTATTCATTTTCCGACCGCAGCAACGGCCGCAGTGTTTCCGTATCAAACCCACGGCAATATTCCTCATAAAGCTGATAGCCGTAATGAAAATTTTCGGGCTCGGCTTTAAGTGCTTCTATCAGCTCATAACCCACTGTTCTGTTGTATATATTTGATTTTCGGTTAAATTCTCTACGCATTTTCCGCACCCCTTTTCCGTAAATAAATCAAGCAAATTATACCATATTGCCCGAATTTTGTCAAGGTTCGGAAAAACTCTTGACAAATTCATCTAAGTGTAGTAAAATAATAATATGGAAATTTCTGAAAGGACGGAAGATGACTATGAATAAATTTGTTAAAAGATTTTGCACCGCAGCTGCCGCAGCATTTTGCGCCGCTGCAATGAGCGTCAGCGTGTTTGCGGAGGATTTCGAGATCGACGTGTCGGAGGCAAAACAGTCCACAGGCTCATACGGTCAGTCGCTTATTTATTATACCTGCCTCGGCAACCCCGACGCCGTGGACAATTTCGACCCCACCACCATGACCGATGATTCCATGGTGCATATAGAATATACCCTGGAGGGAGATTATCCCACAGGGGACGACGGCTACATTTCCGCCTCACCCGTGCAGCTTATCTGGCAGAGCTGGGAAGGCGGCTCCGGCAACAGTGCGGGAGCAATATGGGCGCAGGTAGCTCCCTATGAATTTGACGAAAAGTCCGCCTCCTTTTCCTTTGACGATATAGCGGCAGCCTACGGCACGGAGGATTTTTCCACCGTTTACGCCATTAACGTAGGCGACACGGGCGTTAAGGTAACTGTAACAAAAATGACGATCACAAACGTAAGATCGGCAGGCGACGCCGCCGCAGAAACGGAAATAACCGAATCCAAGGCAGTGGAAGTCACCCTTACCTCCGCCGCCATTATCGAAAACGCCCCCACGGAGGTAAGCGCCGCCCCCATAGTGGCAGGAGTTGTGATAGGCGTCGTGGCCGTTGTGGTTATAGTGGTGTTGGTAGTTCTTACGCTGAGAAAGAGCAAGAGAAAATATTATTAATAAAAGTTAATATAAAAACAAGGCAAGAAGCTGAAAATGCTCCTTGCCTTACTTTTTTATTTTCCGAATAATATTCGGGGCTGTGAACGCATTAAAAAACGATTTAACCTTGAACATAACATTTAACTTTTTTCAAAGCTTTGTTCCAGCCTCATTTACTATCTCGTCAATATCATCAAACCGTAAAAATCTACCGTATTTTTCATACCATTTCTCTCCCCACTCTTTGCCGTGATATTCACCCGTCAGCACCAGCTGATCATCGCAAACTTCAGCCTCGCCGTAACAATGTTCTTTTATCCACGAAACATCTGTGTACTTTTCTCTAAGCGTTTTCATATCCTTTAAAAGGTTTTCCGCCGGCTGATCTTTATGATTAAATATATACACTCTCACAGCAAGTTCAAAGCATACTATAAACATTTTAAAATCTATTATTTCAAAATCCTCCGGACAGCGTATTATAAACGGATTTCCCGCCCATGCAAAAGGTCCCTCACGCATAAGTTCATCTTCACCGTCCGGTATGTTAATACCGCAGTCATCAAAGGACCAGCATCCGCCTCTTGAAAAAGAGTTCAAAACTTCCGGAAACCCCGGAAACCTTCTTAAGCTTGTTTCAAAATACTCTATCAATTGGGGATATCGGTCTTTCTCATAGGGAAAAACATCTTCAAATTTCATAAAATAACACACCCTCTTATTATCTTTATCCTATCGGCATACTATCTCTTATCCTCTCCCCTTATCATCTCCGCCATTTTCGTAAACCCCTCCGCCCCTATCAGCGCCATTCCCCGCTCAATATCTCCCAGCAAAACCAGTTCGTCCCCCGGAGAAACTCCGAAAATGCGCATGGCCTTTTCGGGCAGGGTTATCCGTCCCTCGCCGTCAACGGTAAGCTTTCCGAAAAAATATTTCCCCTTTGGAGGTATTGGCAGCCCCGAACTTTCCTCGCTGTAAAAGATCAGCTCGTCCACCGTAACACTGTAAAGCTTAGCCAAAGCGGCGCAGTTGGAAATGTCCGGGAGAGTCTCGCCCGCCTCCCACTTTGCCACCGTCTGCCTGGAAACGCCTATAAGCCCTGCGACTTCCTCCTGGCTCATTTTCCGCTGCTTTCGCAGAAAAACAAGATTCTCGC
>CAMWLD010000324.1 GCA_947175005.1 uncultured Ruminococcus sp.
TTCTAAAGAGTCTTAAAATGCGCCCCGGGCAAGTGCAGGATTTTTACCCCACTCCGGGGACTCTCTCCACCTGGATGTTCTACACGGGGCTTGACCCTTACACAATGAAGCCCGTATATGTACCGAGGACTGCCGAGGAAAAGGCTATGCAGCGGGCTTTGCTCCAGTATTTCCGACCCGACAACCGCAGAAAATGCATTGAGGCGCTTGTTAAGGCTCGCCGAACCGACCTTATAGGAAACGGCAGTGAATGCCTTGTTAAGCCCGATGAGATATATTTGCGAGAGCTTCATGAACGGCGTGAGAGGCGTGAAAATTCCAATAACAGCCGCACCAAAAATAACGGCAGAAAAGCCGTTCATCAAGGAAAATCGCAGGGCAGGGGGAGTTCCCCCGAATATTCGGGCAGACCCGTAAATAACAAAGGCAAGTCCCACAGCGGCAAAGGACGGAAAAGATGAGAAAATTTCTTGATATTGTTTACAAGGCCGTTCCTGCGTCGCTGATAGCTGTAGGCGTTGTTTTCGGCACGCTTATCGAGCTTGGGGTTCTCGATCTTGACAAGGTTGCCGAAAAGCTGGGCGAACCCGCTTACAGCACCTATAACACAGGGGTCGAGGATGACGGTTCGGAGAAGATTCCCTCCGATGCGAAAAACTTTTCCGTTAATGTTATCGACGTGGGGCAGGGGGACAGTATTCTGGTGATCTGCGGCGGCAAAGGTATGCTGATAGACGCGGGCACAGCGGAAAACGGCGAAGGTGTTGCCGAGACCGTAAAAAATTCGGGGATAGAAAAGCTTGATATGATAATCGCCACTCACCCTCATGCCGATCATATCGGCGGCATGGCAAAGGTGATCTCCGAGGTGGGAGCGGAAAGGATAATCATTCCGAGGCTGCCCGACAGCATGACCCCTACCACAAAGACATATGAAAATTTCCTGACGGCTGTGCGGGACAGCGGCGGAAAGCTTACCCCCGCAAAGGCGGGAAATACCTATGAGCTTGGGGAAGCGGCGGTGACAATTCTTTATCCCTTTGAGGATACAAATTCCTCCGACCTTAACGACTGGTCGGTGTGCGCAAGGGTGGATTACAGGAATATTTCATGGCTTTTCACGGGAGACCTTTCCGAGGACGGCGAAAGGCAGCTGATAAATTCGGGGGCGGATATTGATGTTACGGCTTACAAGGCGGGACATCACGGCAGCAGGACATCTTCCTCGGAGGATTTTTTGAATGAGGTAACGCCGCGGCTTTGCGTTATTTCCTGCGGCGAGGGGAACTCCTACGGTCACCCGACCAAAGAGGCTCTGGAGCGCATGGAGGCGCAGACCGACAGAGTTTACCGCACCGATAAGGACGGCGGTATCACCTTTTATTCGGACGGAGAAAGAATTTATGTGAGCAGGAACAAGAATTAAATTAAGGAAGTAATTTTTATGCTTATACTTGAAGAAATTCACGGAAATGAGGCGGTAATTTACAGTGATGATGAAAAGCTTACTGTGCCCATTGAAAGTGTAAAATGCCGTGAACCGGGGAGCGTGCTGCTTTTTCGGGAGGGCGTGTATATAAAAGATGAACAGGCTACCGAGCAGCGGCGGCGGGATATTATAAATTTGCAGAATTCCCTTTGGGAATAATTAAAATGAAAATTTCGGGAGCGGTTAAAATCAACGTTCCGATAAAATAAAATTATGAAACCGGAGTGAAAATATATGCAGGGAAATTTACAGGATCTGCTGGACGGACGGCTGCCAAAGCTGTCAAAGGGGCAGAAAAAAATTGCGGAGTATATTCTGGAGCATTACGACAAGGCGGCATTCATGACTGCCTCGAAGCTTGGGGGGATAGTGGGCGTAAGCGAATCCACGGTGGTGCGGTTTGCCTCGGAGCTGGGCTTTGAGGGATATCCCGAAATGCAGAAGGCTTTAAAGGAATTTACCAGCCACAAGCTGACCAGTGTTCAGCGAATGAACGTTATGAACGACCGACTGGGGGACGAGGACGTACTGGAGGGGATTCTGAATTTTGACATTGACCAGATAAGAAAGACCCTTGAAGAGACCGACCGCGAGCAGTTCAACCATGCGGTGAACGCTCTTGTGGGGGCAAAACGGATATATGTTATAGGTGCAAGGTCGGCGGCGGTGCTGGCAAGATTTTTAGTGTTTTACTTCAACATAATGTTCGACAATGTTAAGATAATCCACACCACAAGCACAAGCGAAATGTTCGAGCAGATACTTAATATCGGCGAGGGCGATGTGATGATAGGAATAAGCTTCCCCCGCTATTCCAGGCACACGGTGCAGGCATTTGAGTTTGCCCGCGAAAAGGGGGCAAAGACTATCGCCATTACCGACAGCGAGACCTCTCCTTTGGCAAGACAGTCGGACTGTATGCTGCTGGCTCACAGCGATATGGCGTCCTTTGCGGATTCACTGGTAGCGCCAATGAGCCTTATAAATGCGCTGATCGCCGCAGTGGGCAAGCAGCGCAGGGAATATGTTTCGGGGAATTTGGAGCAGCTGGAAAATATCTGGGATAAGTATAATGTGTTTACAAGAAGTTAGAAAAAGTATTAATTAAAAGTACACAATTCCCACGACAAAAATTTACAAAAATTATCCTGTCAATAAATATTTTTGTTGACAAAATTGCTGAAATTTGGTATAATGCTATTGTTGTAAAAAATATCGGTCGCCGTAATTATGGCAATCCTAAGATTGCGGCACTTCTGAAAGGAATGATATATAATGTCGGCTAATATAGTTATAGGCACTCAGTGGGGGGACGAGGGCAAGGGAAAGGTTATCGACATTCTTGCCTCCCGCGCGGATGTGGTAGTGCGTGCCCAGGGGGGAAACAATGCGGGGCATACGGTAGCAAGCGGAGGCGAGACCTACAAGCTGCACCTTATCCCCTCGGGCATTCTTTACAAGGACACCCTTTGCCTTATAGGGGCGGGTGTGGTGCTCGACCCCAAGGATCTTTTGGGAGAGATAGACAGCCTTTCCGAGCGTGGGATCTCCTTTGACAATCTGAAGATAGACCCCAGAGCGCATATCATTATGCCCTGGCATATTGCGCTGGACGGACTTTCGGAAAAGTTCAGAGGCAATAAGGACATAGGCACTACCCACAGGGGCATAGGGCCTACCTATATGGACAAATACGAGCGCAGCGGTCTGCGGTTTTACGACCTTGTGAACCCGGAAATTTTCCGTGAAAAGGCAATGAGCGCAGG
>CAMWLD010000325.1 GCA_947175005.1 uncultured Ruminococcus sp.
CCTCAAAGGAGACCGTTGCCATGGCAAGGCGGCTTTGCAAGGCTCTCGACATGAGCGAAAAAGACTACAGAAAAACGCTGTCAGCTCTCCGCCGATATATTGACATTACCGAAAACCGTCTGCGTGTCAGGGATTATACCTTTGACTATTCAAAGCAGCCCTCGGGGGCTATGTTCAAGTATAGGGCGGCATTTTCGAGGAACGACAGGGAACGTTATCTTGCCTATCTTGCAAGCGTTAAAAAGGGAGAGGCAAAGCTTAACGCTTCGGTGCTGTATCCTTATGAGATAGTCCGTGCCGTGCTTCCGAATTTCTGGCAAAAAAATCCCCTCACAAATGAGGAACGTATGAGCCTTGACATTACTTGGGACACTATGCTGGCAGCAGGGGAGATGTCTGATGAAAATATGAACGCCCTTGCGGTAGTGGACGGCTCGGGTTCTATGTATTCAAGCTGGGGGAGTATTCGTCCCATTGATGCAGCTCTTTCCCTGGGGATTTATTTTGCCGAAAAAAACAAGGGGGCTTTCGGGGGACATTTCATAACCTTTTCGGAGCACCCCAGGCTGGTAAAAGTAAAGGGCAGTGACATTGCGGAAAAGGTAAGCTACTGCGCTTCCTTTAACGAGGCCGCCAACACAAACCTTGAAGCAGTGTTCATGCTTATTCTTTCCACAGCGCTGAATCACAGAATGCGCCAAAAGGAAATACCCGGCAGACTTTACATAATCTCCGACATGGAATTCGACAGCTGCATTATCGGCGGCAACAAAGAGCCCATGTTCACAGCCATGAAAAAGCTTTACAATAAGCACGGCTACAGACTGCCCGAGATAGTTTTCTGGAATGTGAACAGCCGTTCGGAAAATGTTTCCGTAAGAATGTCCCAAACGGGAGCGGCGCTGGTAAGCGGAAGCTCGCCCGCAGTTTTCAATATGGTAAAGTCGGAGGATATAAACCCTGAAAGTATCATGAATGATATAATCGAGAGTGAACGGTACAGAAACATCGTGGCGTAGCAGCCGCATAAAAAGCCGGTTTTGAAAAAGCCACTCGGCAGGAGAAAATTTTCTCCGTGACCGGGCGGCTTTTTTATAACAAAACAAGAAAGATTTTTATGAATATGACAGTCTTTCGATTGCTCGCGCAAGAGCCATGACCTCGGAGGACTTGTTAAAATAGGAGGGCGCAAACCGTACTCCTCCCTCGGGGAATGTGCCGTTTGCCATATGTGCAAGAGGCGAACAGTGCAGCCCGCCC
Source organism: uncultured Ruminococcus sp. (assembly GCA_947175005.1). Taxonomy (GTDB): domain Bacteria; phylum Bacillota; class Clostridia; order Oscillospirales; family Ruminococcaceae; genus Huintestinicola. Next base: position 1,261 of record CAMWLD010000325.1, read on the forward strand.
CGCAGTGCAAAGCCCCTGTCACTGAGATACTGGGCGGTCTCCTCGGGAGTGAACCCCTCAACGTTAAAAAGCACTATGGGCAGATAATTTGCCCCCGGTCTGCGGTAAATTTTTACACGGCTGTTTCCCGACAGGCTGTTTATCAGAACATTGCAAAGACAGTTTTCACGGCGGTGAATCCTGTCCATTCCGACTCTGTTTATAAATTCCAGCCCTGCGCCTACGGAGGCTATTCCGGGAGTGTTTACCGTGCCGCTTTCAAGGCCGTCGGGCAGGAAAGGCGTTTGTTCAAGATCGGCAGAGGTGCTGCCTGTGCCGCCCTCCATAATATGATAAATAGGAAATGCGCCGTCGGTAATAAGCAGCCCCGTGCCGCATATTCCGAAAAGGCCCTTATGCCCCGGGGTGCAGAGGATATTTATACCGTCTGCCGCCAGATCAATGGGGACAACTCCGCAGCTTTGTGCGCCGTCGCCAATAAAGCAGATACCGTACCGCCTGCAAATTTCCCCGATACGGCGAAAGGGCATAAGCTGTCCCGTGACATTGCTGCCAAGAGTGCATATTACCGCCCTGGTATCGGGCGTTATAAGCTTTTCAATATTCATTGCCGTTTCCTCATCATTCGCCGAAACCTCGGCAACACTGTAGGAAACGCCGTATTTGGACATCTCGTAAACAGGCCTTGCCACGGAGTTATGTTCCATATTCGTATGAATGATATGGACTTTTTCTCCCGCTGTGATAAATGGCATCAAAAAGCCCTTTAAGGCAAGGTTGATACTGTGGGTGCAATTGGACGTAAAAATTACATTTTCCGGGGACGCCCCGAAAAATTCCGCTGCCTTTTCCCTTACGCCGAAAACCGCCTCGGCAGCCCTAAGGGACATACTGTGTCCGCTGCGCCCGGGGTTACCCCCAAGGTGAATGGCGGCGTTTGCCACAGCCGGGAGAATTCCGGGCGGCTTTGGGTAACTGGTGGCAGCGTTGTCAAAATAAACCAAATCAAACTCCCCCTGCAAACGCTTTTGGGAAAACGTCTGTCAAACTCATATTTTATTGACAGACATTTTCCCTTAAATCGGAATTATACGTTCGGATTTTATTATCTTGCTTCGCTTATACTTTTGTAAGGTATTCCCGCTCTTTCCAGAGTATTTGTTATTGTCGGCGCGCTTGCCGCTGCGACGACCGAGAAGCCGCAGCCTCCCGAAAATCCCGCAGGAGTGCGCCTTACCTGGGCACGGATACCCTCTCTATTCAAAACAGCCTTTGCCTTATTGGCATATGTCACCGAGGCAAAGGCGACTATGTGCTGTTTCAATTTTCTTCAATTCCTTTCGGTAGTTTACCCCCGATTAGTACAGGGGCATTATTAGTATATTCGCCGAATGTTTTTTATGTGAATGATCGCAGATCATATTTCGGAAAACACAAATATTAAAGGCTTTTTCCCGCCATAGGCAGAGAAAAAGCCTCCCGCTGCAATCTGTTAAGTTTCAGGTCGATTCATTGAGATGTCATCAGCACAGCACATTCAACGTGCCCCGCCCCGGGGAACATATCCACCGCACGCAGCCTGTCAAGCCTGTATTCGTTGTCCGCCAGATAACGGCAGTCCCTCGCCGCCGTTGCAGGATTGCAGGAAACCATTACCACACGTTCCGGCCGCATTTTTACAATGCTTTCAAGAGTAAGCACGCCGCAGCCCTTTCTCGGCGGGTCTGTAACTATTATATCGGGAGTGCGCCCCTTTTCCGCTAAAATTTTTGCAGCTTCACCCGCGTCCGCACAAATAAAATCAATATTTGCAATGCCGTTTGCTCCGGAATTTTTCCTTGCATTTTCCACCGCCTCGGGAATTATTTCCGCCCCCGTTACATGACATGAATTTCCAGCTTTTTTCGCAAAATAAAGCCCGATAGTCCCCGCCCCGCAGTAAAGATCAAGAATATCTTCATTTTCTTTAACGTCCGCAAATTCCGCCGC
>CAMWLD010000326.1 GCA_947175005.1 uncultured Ruminococcus sp.
AAGTATAGCTTTGCTGATATTCCCCCACAGGCAGATTCGTCCCCGCCCTGTCCGCAAACTCGCCGTACAGACTTCTGTCAACACTCTTTTGCAAATGCTCTATCCTCGCACCCACCGCAAAAGGCTTTGCCTCTAATGTCACGCCGTTTTTAAGGAGCATTTCAAAGGTGTCTCTTGCGCTGTGACCAACAGCAAGAATAAGGGAGTTTACGGGAATTTCCTCGCCGTTTACAACGACTCCCGCCACAGACCCGCTTCTTATGATAATATCCTCCACCTTTGAACCGAACCGCACCTCTCCCCCAAGCAGGGTTATCCGCTCACGCAAACGGCGGACGACCTCCCGCAGCCTGTCCGTGCCTATATGAGGGTGAGCGGAAAACAGTATTTCCTCCGGCGCACCGAATTCGTAAAACCGCTCCGAAACATAGCGGCAGAGCGGGTCTTTTATCCGTGCGGCAAGCGTGCCGTCTGAGAACGTCCCTGCGCCCCCCTCTCCGAACTGAACATTTGATACGGGGGAAAATTCTCCGCCTCCGAGAAATTTTTCTACCGCTTCCGCCCTGCTGTCAATATCGCCGCCCCGCTCGAAAACCACAGGCCTTGCCCCTGCCTCCGCCAGCACCAGCGCAGCGAACATTCCCGCCGGACCGAATCCCGCCACAGCGGTTTTCCCGATAATTTCCGAGGGAGCGGGGGTTATTTCAAAACGGGGAGTATCATCAAGCGTGATAAAGTCCCGCCCGCCGGATTGCTTTTTACAAAGCTGCCTTTCCTTTTCGGGGCTTGTAAGCTCCGCACGCACCGAGCTTACCGTGTGGATATTATCTCTTTTCCGTGCGTCCAATGAGCTTTTGTGAATGCCCGCACGGGCAACGTCCCTGCGATTCAGCCCCGCCTTTTTAAGCGCCCTTTCAATTATTTCCTCATTTGAAACGCCCACCGGCGCTGTTATGTTTCTTATAATTACTGCCATGATCTTTTCCTTTTTTCAGCCCCGTTTCGGGGGATTTTTTATGATTTTATTTTACCATATTCCGGATAAAAATTCAAGGCAATAATATTAATATTTTACATATAGGCAAAAAATAAATACGCTGCGCTGACAGTTTTTGCATTATCCGACCGATTGTTTTGAACACCTACTTCTTTTTATTTCCCGACATTTCCACAGCGTCAATATAATATAAATAATCCTGTATATTCGGAGTTACCTGAAAATTCGGGTTGCAGCAGCCGCATCTCCATATGGTTTTGCCGTTAAGCGTATAAGAAATTCCCGAATGACAGTCTCCGGAAATTCTGTTAGCGCACCCATTATCGCTGACCGTAAAATTGCTTATAACATTCTCGGGACATTTTTTAATATACTCAATAACCTTGTCCATATTTTTTATCCGAAAATAAAACCTGAATTCGGTATCCATACAGGTCAGCCAGAAATCGGCATTTGTATTTCTGTTTCGGTAGCTCTCTTTTTTATAATACCGGATTTGAGGCCCCTCATTCCAATCCTGAAAATTATAACAGTAACCTCGTTTTATCAGCTCATCATGTATTAACCGAGCCGTTTCTCTGTCCTGTTCCGAATGAAAAAGATCGGAAACAGCGTCAACACCACTGCCGTATTCTATCGTATTCCAATCGCTTTCAAACAATCTGTAATTAAGCCTGCAAAAATCTTTAAACCTGTCTGTATTATTTGATTTTACAGCCAGAATGTGCAATGCCGCTGTCATATTCTTATTATCGGGATATGAAACAGTTATATCAGTATTGCTTTTTATTTTGCCGTTTACAAGCCCTTCTGCTGTAATTCCGTAATTGTCGAGTTTGTTCAGAAACGCACCGATATTTGTAATTTTAAGAGCCTTGCATTGCTCTTTCAATTTGTTTGCTTGTATACATAATTCACCGTCAGACTTCAGTTCACCCGAATATCCCAATACATAAAAAACCTTTGCATATTTATAAGATTCCTCACGGGACATTCTCGCTTCCTTTGAAAAATATCCGTACTCATTCATATCATAAGCAGACAGCAGCATATCGGCAGGGTCATTCAGTATATCCTCATAACAATGCGTGAAAATTTCATGCAATTCCTTAAAGCCGCTTTTCAGTTCCTCCCGCATGCATATTGCTTCATACACATCATGTATGGGAAAATTGTTCGGATAAGATATCAATTCCTTTTTCCTAAGTTCTGACCAGCGTTCTATCCAATATTTCATGTTTATTTCCTTTCCTTATTTATATATCATCTTTTAGTTTTATGGGCGCATAAAAATTCAGTTGATGATAGCCGAGACCTTTCCTTATCTCATCGTCCGCATATATCATGTGTACCGATGTTGCACGGCTGCCGTCAATAACAAAATTTGTTTTTTCAATCCATTTTTTTATTTTTTGCATTACCTTATCACCGCTTTCGTCATCACCGTCTATACTTACCGTAGCCGCATACAGTCCGCCCGGGTGTTCGATAATTTCATACGGAGTCACGTCAGCTTCTGTAATTTCGTCCTTAATACGCCATATCCATTCAAGACTGCCATTGTTTTCACACAGGAAATCGGGAGCGTCAAAAATAATAGGCAGAAAAAAATCATCGTGCGACTCCTGCCAAAGCTGAAATTTTCCGAAGATATCGTCATATGACATTGCCCCCGATGTGACCGCCCTGAATTTCGGAATACGAACGATAGTTATATCGGGCACTTTATCGTTCAGCTTTTCGGTAACTGCAAAAAAACGTTCAGCGATAGCCGGGTTGCCTTTGTAGTCCGCTCTTGTTATTTGCGTTTCAATGTCTTTGGCTTTTTCGTACAACAGCTTTATATCTGTTTCTTTTTCAAAGTCCAGCTTTTTTATCTGCTCAATAAATTCCAAGATGATTGTTTTGAGTTCATGTAAAAGGGAAACTTCCTCATCTATATTTTCGACCTTTTTTTCAAGTACATTCAAAACAACTTCCGAACCTTTGGTGCCGAATATGCGTTTGATATCCTTGATACTGATATTAAGTCTGCGCAAGATCAAAATCTGCTCCAAGCGTTTTATTGCAGCCTCGTCATACAGTCTGTAAGCATATTCGCCGCTTCTCTTGCTTTCTATCAAGCCCATATCCTCATAATATCGAAGAGTGCGGGCAGATACATTATATCTGACGGAAATTTCTCTGATTTTTACTAAATTATTCAAATTATCTCTTCCTTTCGCCTATGTTAAGTATATTAT
>CAMWLD010000327.1 GCA_947175005.1 uncultured Ruminococcus sp.
CTATAATATACATCTGCCCGACAGCTACATTGTTTCAAAGGGAGAGACCTTGCAGCTGGGGAATTTTCTGGATATATCCTCCGACGGGCTGCTGCCCGAAAATTACAGCTTTGAATATCCTGCCTCCGAGGATTTCCGCAGCGTTTTTGCTGCGGGAAACAGCGGTGCGGACATACAGGCGGAAAATGTAAGAAGCGAGCAGCTGCGGCTTTTCGGGATATTTCCCATAAAAACGGTCACTGTAAGCGAGGTAAACGAGCCTGTGGTGATACCCTGCGGGACTCCCTTCGGCATAAAGCTGCTGACGGAGGGAGTAATGGTAGTGGAGCTTACAGGCTTTGACAGCGGCGGAAAAATATCCTCTCCTGCAAGGGACGCGGGGATAGAAGAGGGGGATATAATCCTTAGCATTTCCGGAAAAAAGGTTACCTCAAATAAGGAGGTAAGTGGAATTATTGAGGAGAGCGGGGGAAAGACCCTGGGAGTGGAGATAATGAGCGGCGGCGAACGGAAGGTCGTATTTATCAGACCCGAAAAATCCGCTGCGGACGACTGCTACAGAGCAGGAATGTGGGTTCGTGACAGCTCGGCGGGCATAGGCACTGTGACCTTTTACGACCCTGCCACCCATATTTTTGCAGGTCTCGGACACCCTGTATGCGACAGGGACACGGGGGAGGCGCTTACTATGTCAAAGGGCGAATCGGCGGATGTGATAATAAGCGGAATAAAGAAAAGCTCGGCAGGCGCGCCGGGGGAGCTTATCGGAATGTTTGCGGACAATGATTCCAGCGGACAGCTGCTGGCAAACAGCGACTGCGGACTTTACGGCAGAATGGACGTGTGCCCCTCCCATGAAAGCGCTGTGCCTGTGGCAATGCGGCAGGAAATTTCCGAGGGAAAGGCGGAGATAATCGCCACTGTAAGCGGCAGCACACCCATGCGCTTTGATGTGGAAATAGAGAAGATAGATCTTTCCGACCGTGAGGACAGCCATAATATGGTAATTCACGTGACCGACAGCAGACTGCTTGAAAAGGCAGGCGGGATAGTCCAGGGCATGAGCGGCAGCCCTATTATTCAGAATGGCAAGCTTGTGGGGGCTGTGACCCATGTGCTGGTGCGTGACCCTACAAGAGGCTACGGGATATTTGCGGATACTATGATAAATTCCGCCCGTGAGCTTTCGTGAGCTTGATTGAGCTTGCATGAACCTGCGTGAACCGAAAAAGCGGCACAGATACGCAAGCTGCCCCTTCGGCGGCTGACGGTATTTGCTGCCGATTGGGTTTCGGGAAGACGTTTTTGTTTTTTTTATACGGCTTGTCGGAACTTACAGTCGCAGGGTCGGTATGATTTGGAAAACTTTTATAAATATGCACAGAAAATTTACTCAAAATTTACAAAATCGCTTTGGAGTGCTTCTTGTAAAAAAAGACAGAATTTTCGCTTAATATTCACAAAATTTTTATCAATAAATATGTTGATTTTTCCTTGTGAGTGTAGTATAATTAAAAATGTGTTGATTTAAAATTGTCGGAATGACAGGAATCGGCAAGAAAATTGTCAATTTTTGTAAGCAGAAAACTTGACCCGTGATGAAAGGAAGTACAAAAAGTGTCATCATTTTCGGACAGAAAAAAGAAAAAGGAAATAAAGTACAGAATGTCTTTCGTGCTGCTGTTTATTGCCGCAAGCTTTTTGGTGTGCTTTGTCCTGTATATGCGGGAGGAGACCCCCGATGAGGAAATGCGGCAAAATGACAGCCCTGCACAGACGGTGAGGATAGATGAACAGGGGGATTTGCCGGCACAGGTTTCCCGTGATACGGATAATCCTGTGGGTGAGTGTCTTAAACTGGATATCAGCTATCTTGACCGCTGTATGTTTGCGGGGGATTCTCTTATGGTGGGACTGGGCAGCTACGGCTTTGTGCCCGAGGACAGGATCGCCGCAGGAGTGGGCATGAGCGTTATGGATATCGGCACAAAGCCCCTTACCGAGGCGGACGGCAGCGAGCTTTTGGCGGCGGAGAAGATAAACGCACGAAGCCCCGAAAATCTGTATATCCTGCTGGGGCTTAACATGATGGAAAGCTTTACCGACGATCAGCTTTTGGCAGCTTACGGCGACTTTGTAAACAGCATTGACCGCACCGCCACGGAAGTTTATGTTATTTCCGTGCCTCCCGTAACAAGTGAGAGGGAGCAGAATGAGGACAAGCCCATTCTGAATGCGGATATTGACAGATTCAATGCCGATCTGCTGAAGTTTGCCGACGACAGGGGGCTGCATTATTTGGATTTGAACAGCGTAATGAAGGATGATGAGGGCTTCTTTATGTTGGAATATGCCGAGGAGGACGGTATCCATTTCAAGAAAGCCGCCTATGAGGTGTTTATCGACTATATCCTTACCCATGTTCACATTAAATAAATGATCGGTTTTTATCTTGATTAAGAGGATAAAGCCGCTATAAATTTCATTATATACAGAGGTTTGAATTTATGAAGAAAATTTTACCAGTATGCGCTGCCTTTATTTGCGCGGCTTTGCTTTGCTCCTGCGACGGAGAGGACGAACCCCATGTTTCACGTCCTGCGAGGACCTCGGGGGAGACCTATACTATCCCGAGGACAGAAACCGCCGTTTCAACGGCTAAGACCGAAGCATCTGCGGCGGAGAGCGAGGGCGCTGCCGTTGCTGCGGCCGGGTTTTCCTGCGCGGATGTAACGGCGGAGATACTTGCGAGTGTAAATATGTCCTCTATGGCAGAGGTGGGCTCGGACAGGGTAGGCATGTACATAGACTGCGAGATACCCGAGGGCACCGATTTTTCCTTTTTCATCTGCGGCTCGGGAGGATTTGCGGACGAGGTCTGCGTTATAAATGTTTCCGGGGTTGATACGGAGGCTTTTAATGAGGCTGTGAACAGGCGCATTGAGGCGAGAATGAACGATTTTGAGGATTATAACCCCGATGAATATCAGAAGCTTACGGAAATGTTCACCAAGCAGACGGGGGATTACCTTATTTATGCCGTTACGGGGGACAACGGCGAGTGCGAGAGGATATTTGACGAATTTACGGGGGGATAAGCTTCTCTTTTTGGGGTTGTCTACGGGGATTTCGGGGCGGTTTGTTTTTGGCGGGTACTTCATAATCGGGTAAAGTAATAAAGGCGCTGAACCTGTTCGTACAATTGTGCTTATGGGATAATTACTAATATATAT
>CAMWLD010000328.1 GCA_947175005.1 uncultured Ruminococcus sp.
ATGTAGCATTCTCTCGCCCTGTTTTCCTCATCGGGAGCGGACAAATTCCGCATATATATCCCAAGCATAAAAACCGACCTTATAAATTCCTCATTGTCGGTCTTGTAGCCCGTTTCAAAAGCGCTCTCCCAAAATTCCGAAAAGCTTCTGCAGCCGCTTTTTTCGGCAGTCCGCCTGTAATATTCCGCCGTCTCGCTGTCGCCGAAATCACGGATATTTTTCTTTTCGGGAAACTGCACCAGCTGCATTGCAAAGGGCATATCCATAAATTCCGCATCTATGCCGTTTTCCGCCGCAAACTTTACAGCGGCATACTCGGGCGAAAACTTCAGAAACGGATAATACGCCCTGTACCTTTCCTTTTCCTCGCTGACAGTCCCCACCCTGTCATTGTAGCTCGAATAAATGCACACAGGCGGCACTACCCCCTCATCTCCCAGATAAGGAATCAGAAAGCTGCCGTCAAAAGGCCCCTCAATAAGAATGCAGTCAGGCTTATACCGCCTTGCAAATTCTTTTAAATGATATGCGCAGGCAGGCGAATGGTGACGTACCGGAAAAAAGGCAACTCCCCCGTCCTCCAAAGGCAGTACGCAGCATTTTTCAAATAAAGCCTTATCCCTGTCAAAACCGTTCTCACTCATTTAAGCGCACTCCTGCTGTCGTAAAATTCGCTCCATATCCCCCCGCGCCGCTCCGCCTTGAGCTTAACAGCGCCGCTGTAATATTCCCTCAACTTAGGCAGATCGTCCTTGTTTTCTTTCATGACAGCCCCCAGCAGATTTTCCGTCAGCTTCTGCATGGGTATCCTTCCGCCCCCGAAATATTCTGCGTCCAGAGCCGACTGATAATAAACCGAAACCGCCTCCGCCGTGCTCATAACGCAGGACATTTTCGGAATGCTCGCCTTTTCCGCAGAAACGCCGCTCCGCAGCTCCCCGAAAACCTCCGCTAAAATTTCCGCCGCATTAATGTCTACCTTCGCATCTATCCCCGCAGCCTCCATAAGCCCCTCGCATTGACCCATGATGATCTCCGCCTCCAGCTTAGCGCTTTTCACAGGCTCTACCGTCTCAAAATTGAACCGCCTTTTAAGCGCCGAGGACATATCATTTACCCCCTTGTCACGGGTGTTTGCCGTCCCTATAATGTTAAACCCCTCGGCCGCAAACAAAAGATTATTCCCTTCATTGAATTCGGGAATATTCATCACCCTGTCGCTCATGAGCGATATAAGCGTGTCCTGTACCTCCTGCGGGCAGCGGGTCAGCTCCTCAAATCTTGTAATTATCCCCTCGCTCATACCCTTGTACACAGGTGCAGGGATAAGCGCCTCCTTAACAGGCCCCTTGCTAAGCAGCAGCGCATAATTCCAGCTGTACTTAATGTTATCCTCCGTAGTCCCCGCCGACCCCTGCACCGTGTTTGAGGAACAGCCGCAAATAGCAGCAGACAAAAGCTCCGAAAGCATAGTCTTGGCCGTCCCCGGTTCACCCACCAGCATAAGTCCCCTGCTCCCAGCAAGAGTTATCACAGCCCGCTCCACAAGCGCATTGTCGCCGTAAAATTTCTGTGTTATCTTTACATTTTCTCCGTCAAGCTTTATGGGGTTTTTCCTGCCTAAAATGAAATCCCTCACCGCCGCAGGGGAAAGCTTCCACCCCGCAGGCTTTCTGCTTTCCCTGTCAGCCTCATAAAGCGCCGCCAGTTCCTTTGCATATTTTTCCTCCGCCAAAGGCTTTTGAATCTTACTCATAAAAAATCAACCCTTATTTTAAATTAAAATTGAATTTTCCTATTCCCGCACGCTCCCCCATTTCCACCTATGCACGCATATCACTATAATTTCGCATAATATTTTTACTTCTGCAATTGCACCCCGCATTCACCGCTACAAAAACTTCTCCGCCACAAAACAAACATAGCAGTCAATTCTTGCCTCCTGCTTCTTGCCTCTTGCCTCTAGTCAATAAAGCTCTCCGCAATATTAAGGCAGCAGCTTACAAACCTCATACTTATACTTTGGGGACTTACCGCCTTGTACTGTGTGTAGCTGGAGGGCTTGTCCTCTTCTTCCTCGGGCAGCTCGTAGAAAAATACCTCCGACAGCTTAACGCTCTCGTCAAAGCCCTGCCCCATATACATCTCTTCACCGTGCACCGCAAAGCCGACGCCGAGCTCCTTGTCTCTTATGTGATAGCCCGAAAAGCCTCCCCCGTCCTCCACCGAGGTTCTCTCCATATTGTACTTTTTCGCCGCCCCGCCAATGCTGCCCACAGTAAACTTCTTGCCGCTGTATTTCACTATTTTGTTATCCTCGTCAATCTCATCATCGGAGAGTTTGATAACGCGTGCAGAGATCTGCGGGAAAGGCTGAACGATCTCATAATCCGAAAGCTGCTCGCTCCATGCCTCTATGCTTTCCTCCGACAATTCGATCGGATGAATAAGTGAGATATAAGCCTCTTCGGGCAATTCGTAAATATCATCATTTTCATCACACAGCGTGCCGTCGTCGGAATATCTGAAGCTTTTCAGCAGCTTCTTATCCTTGTCATAAACGCCCCATATCAGCGACCTTGCCATAATATTCATCAGCGGATTTTCCCCGAAAAGCTCATCCCACGCAGCCTTATCCCACGCTCTTCCGTTTCTGAACACTATCTCCATGCGTAATTTCTGCGAAGCTATAACAGCTTTTATCTGCTTTTTGATCTCCGAGAATTCTTTCTTTGCAGCCTCCGCCTTAGCCGTGTCGTCATTAGCCCCGGGCTTTGGCAGGCTCTTTACCTCCTTGCCCTTTTCATTGTCAAATATCTTCAATGAAAAGTCGGGCATAAGACTTACCGTAAACTGCCTCGTGCCGTAATCAATAACACGCTCGCCGTTTTTATCGAACCCGATAGCAGGCACAATCCTGTCCGCCAATACGTCCTCCGTCACCCCGAAGGACTTCGCCGCATAGCTGAATGCCGCCCTCGCCGCTTTCTTCACCATATTGCTTGGGAACTTGTTTGCCATATCGCTAACCGTCATCAGCGCAGGGCCTTTCCCGTTTACCGCCATAGCCGTTACCGCAAAAGCAGCCAAAGCCCCTCTCGAAGCCCCCGCCCAAGTTACCAGCTGTTTTTTCATTCCCATTACCTGCCCGTCCGACCCGTGAACGCAGTAGGGCACAAGAACCATTTTTTTCTTTGTGTCAGCACCCCCGTCAATCCAGTTC
>CAMWLD010000329.1 GCA_947175005.1 uncultured Ruminococcus sp.
GGGGAGCATATAAGCTTAAAAAAGCGGTCGAGGTTTTCGGGCTTGATCTCACGGGACTTGAATGCGGGGATTTTGGGGCTTCCACGGGGGGATTTACACAGATCATGCTCCTTGGCGGCGCAAAAAATGTCTATGCTGTAGATGTGGGACACGGGCAGCTTGCACAGAGCCTTTCGGAGGACAGCAGAGTGGTGAGTATGGAGGGGGTAAATATCAAGGAGATAACTCCGGTCAGCTTTCCCTGCGACCTTGATTTTGCGGCAGCCGATCTGTCCTTTATTTCCCTTAAATTTGCCGTTCCTCCAATTTCATCGGTGTTAAAAAAACGGGGGAAAACGGTAATGCTTATAAAGCCCCAGTTTGAATGCGGCAGGGAGCTTGTGGGGAAAAAGGGGATCGTTAAGTCCCCCAAAGTCCACGTCCGTGTGATAAAAGAAATAATCGAATATTTTAGGGCAAACAATATTGCCGTCAAGGGACTTGATTATTCCCCCATAACAGGCGGCAGCGGAAATATCGAGTACCTTATTTTCGGCGAAAAGGGCGGGGAAAATATTCCCGTTGACATTGACGGCACGGTGAATTTGGCGTGGGAAAATTTAGACTGAAATTTTCCCCAAAAACGGTATACCACGAAAGGAATCAATAATAAATGAAAGCTGTAATATGCCCCAACTTTTCAAAAAACAACGCCTTTGAGGTTACGGCAAAGGTTTGCTCCATTCTTGTGAATATGGGCTTTGAGCTTTTCGGCGATGAGGAGCTTATTGACAGATTTCCGCCGAAAAGCAGGGTGAAGCCCGCAAAGCTTACGGAAATTTCGGGGGAATGCGATTTTGTCATAGCCATAGGCGGGGACGGTACGATCTTGGAGGCTTCCGCCTATGCCGCTTTGGGAAACAAGCCGCTGCTTGGAATAAACACCGGGCGGCTGGGATTTATGGCGTCCATGGAATCAGATGAGCTTTACAACCTTTCAAAGCTTATGAGCGGCGACTACCGCACGGAAAACCGAATGCTGCTGGAATGCGTTCACCGCACGGAAAATGACAGCGAAGCCCATATTTACACCGCCCTTAACGATGTGGTCATAGGCTGCAAATATTCGGGACTTACGGATTTTTCCATAACCGCAAGCGGCAGGGAAATAACCTCCGTGAGGGCGGACGGGCTGATATTCTCCACTCCCACAGGCTCTACAGCCTATGCTCTTTCCGCAGGGGGGCCTATAATCGAGCCCTCTATTGAATGCATTCAGATGACCCCTATCTGTCCCCATTCCCTTTTTGCCCGCACCATGATATTTGACGGCGAGCGAAGGCTCACACTGTCCGCACAGGTAAAGACCAAGGGCAGCCTTTACATCTGCATTGACGGGCAGATAACGGGAGGAATAGACCCGGGGGACACTCTTGAAATTTACCGCTCGGAAAAGACCTTGAAGCTTATTGATATTGCGGGGGATTCATTCTATTCCGCCGTAAACCGCAAGCTTATGAATTCGCTGAAATAACAGGGCAGGAAATTTACCTGCAAGAGGGTGCTTTAAATGAGATCAAGTCGTTTGCAAGCTATAAAAAATATAATCGAAACCGAACATATCACCACCCAGCAGCAGCTGAAAAAAGCCGTTACCGATAAGGGCTTTGCAGTTACTCAAGCCACCCTTTCAAGGGATATGTCAGCCCTGGGGATAATCAAAAGGGACGGAAGATATATTATCCCGCCCATAAAAACTATTCCCCCTCTTATCGGAGAATCCGTCAGGGAGATCGACAGGGCAATGAACACGGTGGTGTTCAAATGCCATGCTGGCACTGCAAACGCCGCCTGCGCCGCCTTTGACAGCCTTGATATGCCGGGAGTTGTGGGTACTATCGCAGGGGACGACACGATTTTTATTTTAATGCGCACTCCCAAGGACGCCGCTGCCTTTGAAAAGCTTATGCGAGGGCTTATGGACAGCGAAAAATAAATTAACTTGGCGAAAGGATGTCAAAGCAATGCTAAGTGAGCTTTATATAAAAAATCTTGCAATAATTGAGGAAGCAGCCATTCCCTTTACGGATAATTTCAATGCATTTACGGGAGAAACGGGTGCGGGAAAATCCATTCTCATCAACGGTATTAACGCTGTGCTGGGGCAGCGGGTAACAAAGGATATAGTCCGCACAGGCTGCGATAAGGCGGTAATATCCGCTCTGTTCACAAACCTTACGAAGTCCGAAGAAGCGCTTCTTGACGAAATGGGCATTTCCCACGACGACGGTCAGATTTCTCTTTCAAGAGAAATAATGGCGGACGGCGGAAGTGCGGCAAGAGTTAATATGATGAAATCCTCCGTGGCGGTTTTGCGGGAGATAGGCGGGAGACTTGTAAATATCCACGGTCAGCATGACAATCAGGTGCTTCTTACTCCCGAAAAGCATTTGGGGATACTGGACAGCTACGGGGGACTTGCCCCTGTGCGGGAGGAATATCACGAGAGCTTCAAGCGCTTGCAGGAGGCTTCAAGGCATTTGAAAAAGCTTACCTTGGAGCACCGTGAGCGATTAGCGCGGCAGGATATTCTGAAGGAGCGTGTTGAGACCATAGGCGCGCTGGAGCTTTGCGAGGGCGAGGACGAGGAACTGGAGAAGGAATACAGAGCAGCCCGGAGCGGCGGCGATATACTTCGTGAACTGTCGGAAGTTTGTCTGCTGATTCGGGGGGACGACGATGATTCACCAAATGTGGAGGAGCTGCTTTCCTCCGCCTGCGAAAGTCTTAACGCCGCAGCCGAGGAATCGGGCAGCGAAAGTCTTGGTACTCTTGCCGCAAGGCTGGAAAGCGCACGGGTGGAGCTTACGGACATTGCCTATGAGGCCTCCGAGGAGCGGGACAGGGTGGACGTTGATCCCGCCCGTCTGGAATATCTTGCCGACCGCTTGAGTGAGATAAATCGCCTTAAAAAGAAGTACAGCGGCGATCTTTCCGATGTGATAAAGGTTTACGAGGAAGCAGCCGCCGAGCTTGCGTCAATAGAAAGCTCCGACAGCGAGATCGAGGCGGCAGCAGGGGAGCGGGAGCGGCTTCTGGCGGAGGTCTCCGAAAAGGCAAAGGCGCTTTCCGCAGCAAGAGAAAAGGCGGCGGCGAATTTTTCAAAACAGGTGGAAAAGGAGCTTAGCTTTCTTGATATGCCAAATGTCACCATAAGAGCGAAAATGGAAAAGGGCAAGC
>CAMWLD010000330.1 GCA_947175005.1 uncultured Ruminococcus sp.
TAATAATTCACAGCGTCATTTCCCACATAAACAACCCGACCGTTTTCTATCACAAACCCTGCACACTCACCCCAATCGCCCTCGCCCTCAACAATAAATGAAATATCGTTCTCATTCTTCGGAACAGATACGTAAACCGCAACAAACCAACAATAGTCAAGAATATCACGCACACTATGAAGCTCGGGCAGCTTAAACGAGCTGTTATCTCCGTCCCTCTCTGCGCATTTTATAAGCTCCCCGCATATTTCATCTATCATAACCTCGGGCAGCGAATCAAGAAACGCAGCGCACCTTTCCGCATGATCTGCCGCAGACGGATTTTCAATATAAACAATTAAATTGTCATCATCTTCATCATGAAAGATCCTGCTTTTAAACTCGCCCTCCCATGATTCATCTTCCTTATTTGTCCACGTTATCACGAAAACATCTCCCTATAACAGCTGCTTAAAAAGCAACCTTCACTTTGCATTTTTAACCGTCTCCAGCGCCCTTGTTATCTCACCTATAACATCCCCGTCAACACACGCCTTAGCCTGCCGTATCGCATTAAAGAATGCCTTCCCGTCCGAACTACCGTGAGCCTTTATAACAGGCTTTGCAATGCCCATAAGCACCGCACCGCCGACCTCCTTGTAATCCAGCTTTTTCTTGAACGCCTTTACCTTTTTCATAATAAGCAGTGCCGCCAATTTCCCCGACAGTCCCCCCGTCAGCATACCTTTCAGTTCACCCGCCAAAAACGACCCCATGCCCTCGTAAAGCTTGAGCGCAATATTCCCCGTAAACCCGTCGGAAACCGCCACCTGACAAACTCCCTTAGGCATTTCCCTCGCCTCTAAATTCCCGTAAAAATTCACAGGCGCATTTTTCAGAAGCGCATACGCTTCCTTGTCAATATCTCTCCCCTTCGTATCCTCCGCCCCCACGTTCAGAAGCCCTACAGCAGGGGACTTTACCCCCATTACCTTTTCCATGTAACAGCTTCCCATTATACCGAACTGCATAAGCATTTCCGGACGGCAGTCCACATTTGCCCCCCCGTCCATCAGTATCAGATGCCCCGCCGCCGTAGGCAGAATAGGCGCTAAGGCCGGCCTCTTAACACCCTTTATCCGCTTAGCGATAAAGGTCGCACCGACCACCAGCGCACCGGTACTCCCCGCACTCACGAAAGCGTCCCCTTCTCCCTCGGCCAAAGCTTTAAGTCCCACCGCCATAGAGCAGTCGGAGCGGCTCTTGACGATCTCCGTAGGGTCCTCGTGAATGTCTATCACCGATTCGGTATGTATTATCCCGATCTTATCAAGACTTATACCGTTTTTCTCCGCTTCTTCCTTAATGATCTTTTCATTTCCCGTAAGGACAACCTCAACACCCAGCTCGCTCACAGCCTGTGCAGCGCCTTTTATAACCTCAAGAGGAGCATTGTCCCCGCCGAATGCGTCAACTATTATTTTCATTTTTATAAAGCTTCCTTTCATTATTTTAAAATAATTTCAATCATTTATTATGTAAATTAATTTCTTTAATATATCGGGACAATTCCGATCGGAAAATTATCTGTGAACCTTAAACCTATTCCCCAGCTTTTCCGAAAGCAAATTCCTCATTCCCTCGGGAAACCCCGATACAAAGCAGCCCTTGGGAATAACAAACGCCCTGCCGGAGCTGATATACAAAAAGAAATATTCCTGCGTTTCGTGAGCCTCCGTAAGAATTCCGTAGGGAATTACCGAAAGGGAAAAGTAATCCCTGTTTACGAAATAATCCCCGTAAAATCGGAAAATATCCGAATGCCCCATGTGGTATGCATTTTTCATCGAATCGGAGGCGGATTTGTTAATAACGATATATGTAAAAGCAATGCACACAACGCCGAATATCACCGAAAAAAAGCTTCTTGCAGTAATGCCTGTGAGTATGAGGAGTATTCCGATTATAACATTAGCTATAAACATACCGTTCTTGTTTTTGGTGTGGTGAAATACGCCGAAATCATAGTAAAATTTTTTATTCATAGGCGCATTTACTTCAAACATCGCAGGCTCGTCAGAGCTTATAGCAAGCCCTATGTAATCGATGCCCAAATAATTCTCATTCATCAAAATTTTCTCCTTTTGCCGCATTGTCTGCCTGCATATCCGCTAACCTTTATTATACCACATTTTCCCCCCATGTATGTTACAATTCGGTTAACTTTTCGGGCAGGAAAGCCCCTCTTGTTCACTCTTCAAAAAGATATTCGGGCGGCACAAATCCCGTCAGCCACACCCCGTTTTCCGAAAGAAAAAATTCATACCCGTCCTTGTGCATTTCCCCCGATCTTATTGTAAAAATATACGGCTTTCCATGGCGTGCCCCCACCTTTTCCGCAGTCTGTATATCCGCCGAAAGATGAACCATATGCCTTGACATTTTCTTTATCCCCTCATTTTTTATCGCCGCCGCACTCGCCTCCGACGTGCCGTGATAAAGCAGTTCGGGCGGACTCACAGCCGTCAGTCCCAGATCTATCCCCTCTACGGAATGTCCCTGCCGCGCCCTTATTTTGGTCTTGTCCTCATTAAAAGCATATCTTTGCTTGTTGTTGTTTTCCACTATTCTCTCCAAATCCTCCATAGAAAATCCGGGATATTTTTTCGCCACACCCCTGATAAGCCCCGCAACATCACCGTAACCGTTCCTGTCTAGTTTTATCCCCGCCGCACCCGGGTCATGCCGCAGTACAAGGCTAATAAACCGCCCTGTTTTTACATCGTCGATTTTTTTCATCTCTTAATTTTCCTTTCGCTTATAAATATATTTCCATTTCATTTTTATTTTCACCGAATCCCTTTTCCGCATATAATTTTTTACCCTTTTCGCTGCCGTTCAGCCAAAGTCTTTTTATACCGTTTTCACGTGAAAATCCAATTATATCATCTAAAATTTCGCCCGCAAATCCGCAGCCTCTGTATTCGGGACAGGTGTAAATATTTAATATATACCCCTCCTTACCCTCGGGATTTTCCTTATAAGGAAGCCGTTCAAATAAGCAAAGAGAACCTGCGGCAGCAAGTCTGTTTTCCGCAAAAATACCCCAGCAGAACAGATCACTGTTAATATGTGACAGGAAATATTTTTCGGTGGCATTTTCAAATTCGGCAATATCTTTTTCATTCGTAATTTCGCCAAGTTCTTTCATCAGCTCTGTCC
>CAMWLD010000331.1 GCA_947175005.1 uncultured Ruminococcus sp.
TCTTGTCGGCAAATATGGCAGCCTCTGTGATTATCCGCTGCTCGTCAATGTCCTTGCCCTCCAAAAGCTCCTGCAAACGGGCATACAGCTTGTCGCGGTACTTTTCCGCCGACTTTGGCGAAAGCCTCTCAATATCGGCAACCATGCCGCTTATGAGCACCAAACGCCCCTCCACGTCCAGCCGCATTTTCTCCCCCTCTGCCTCACGCATTTTAACGAACTTCTCCGCCGCCTCGCTGCAAACCGTCTTGACATCCTCCCAAAGCTCATCCTCCTGCACAGCCGTTTTGCGCACCGTAAATATATCCGGCAACCGCATAAGCGACGAAAGTGACAGATCGTCCGTTATCCACAGCTCATCCTTAATGCTCCGCAGAGCGTTCACATAGCCCTCCGCCGTCTTTCTGTTGATCTCAATAAGCGTATCCGCCGCCTCAACCGACACCACAGACACGGACACCTCAACCTTACCCCTGGAAATATATTCCCCCAAAAATCCCTTTAACTTCTCCTCCAAAAATCCCATAGAACGGGGAACTCTCGCCGAAAACTCGTAATATCTGTGATTCACCGAGCGAATCTCCACCGTAATATTCCGGCCATTCAGCAGCTTTTCTGCCCGACCGAAGCCCGTCATGCTTTTTATCATTCTTTATCAGCGCCCTTCCAAAATTAGGCAAACCCGCATAACATCGGGTTTTATTCATTCCGGCACAGCAAACTCCCGGCATTCATAAGTCTCATCAGCCTTTGTTTTGCTATAACCTGTTATATTATACCATATCTTCACCAATAAATCAAGGGGAGACGGCATATTGTTAATAAAAACATTACAAATAATTTACATAAATTCTTATTACTTAACAAATAAAATCTCATTACACTGTCCGATCCTGCTTCATCACCCATTATGCAGCCAATATCATCATAAAAATTCGACCTCTAACCGGCTGCCTGCACACAATACACCCCAACTACCGCCAAAAAAATCTGCAAAACAATAATCATCGGCAGCCCGACCATAAACCGCTTGTGCAGCGTCTTGTGCCGTATCCTCCGCATAGTCGCATACATTCCTAAAGCCCCGCCCAACAGTGCCGCAGCAAACAGCTTCCATTCGGGTATCCGCCTTGCACCCTTTTTCCTTGCAAAGCTTTTGTCAAGCAGGGTCATAATAATCGCAACAACATTCGCCGCCCCCACCCATATAAGAAAAATTTCCAAAAGCTCCCTCTTATCCGTATCTATCGCCCCTTTCCCACGACATATTTTCGGTTCACACCGTCCCGCCGCAAGCCATAAACCAATCCGCCATAAATAGAACCCTCAATACATCGGCATTTCAAACATTCCGTCAACAATCCCACATATAATCAGCCAATATTCCTCACATATAAATTATAGCACAAACCTCCACACTTGTCAATAGCATTTTGCAATTTTATCTTGCAGTCACTAAACTTCTACACATTGCACAACGAAATCCACTTGCCCTTGTGCACAATTTCACTGTGCAATTTTCTGCTGCCATTTTCCAACAAGCTTCCATGAACATACAGAACACAAAAGCCCCGGAAACGCCTATACACTGCGCCTCCGGGGCTTCTTTCAAAAATTTAAACAGCTGCCCAAAAATAACTCGCCTATCAAACGGTAAATCACTGTCGAAGCAGCAAACCGCCGCCTCAACTTATTTCGCTTACAGCCGCAATCTCCTAAGCCCCCATAACGAAAGCCTTTGACTCCTTACATCCCCGCCTCCAGCATAGTGTTTTTGTCACGGCTCTCCTGCTGCTTTTTGTATTTGAGCCGCAGATTATCGGTTATCAGCGCAATAAATTCGCTGTTGGTAGGCTTGCCCTTGCCCACGCTGACAGTGTAACCGAAAAGATTCTGAAT
This sequence comes from uncultured Ruminococcus sp., assembly GCA_947175005.1. Classification (GTDB taxonomy): domain Bacteria; phylum Bacillota; class Clostridia; order Oscillospirales; family Ruminococcaceae; genus Huintestinicola. The sequence continues at coordinate 1,900 of CAMWLD010000331.1, forward strand.
GGTGTCCAGATCGCCCCTGTCCCAAGCGGTCTCAATGGCGTGGCGAATAGCCCTCTCCACCCGTGAAGCCGTGGTATTAAAGCTCTTAGCCACCGTGGGATAAAGCAGCTTTGTCACACTCTCCAGCATTTCGCTGTCATCATAGCTGATAAGAATAGCCTCACGCAAATAATGATACCCCTTAATGTGCGCAGGAATACCGATCTGATGAATAATATCGGTGACGATCATCTCCATATCCTCTCTGCGGTTGGGATTTTCGGGCACGGAGTCCATCTCCATAGCGCTGTGCACTATCCTTGCCAGCGTGTCAGCGTCCACAGGCTTCAGGCAAAAGTAAGCATTGTCAAAGGACATGATCTGCCTCTCCAAAAAATTATTCCTGTACGCCGACATCACAATAAAGAAGGTCTTATGTACAAACCCGCTGCACCGCCTTATCAGCTCTGCCGCGTCTATTCCCGGGATAATTCCGTCAATGATAACCACATCCGGCTCCTCCGAGCGGATTATCTCCACCATATCCTTGCCGTCGCCGCCTCTTGTCACCGCAAAAAATCCTCTGCCCCGCAGCGCATTTGCAAGCATACAACCGAATTCCTTGCTCTCGTCACCGATAATAACCTTGATTTTCTCGTTCATTTTTAGTCGTCCTTTCAAATATCTTTTTGCGCAGAGAAAATATTTTAAAAATTCATTTACCGGGATATTTTTGCAGCAATTTTTTGCAGCAAAATTTTGCAATTCCCTTTTAAATATTATTCAAAAATATTTTTCCTGCAATAAGCTTCCGCTGTATTTCATATTACCACTAAATCCAACATAAATCAATAGCTTTCAGCCGCATTTTACCGATAACTTTTCTAAATTATTTTTCAAAAAAACGTCTGTATCACGCAATACAAAGCTTTTTTGAATTTATTCAGCGGCAATGACTATTTTTATATTTAAAAAAACATTGTCAATCGCAGAATAAGTACGAACTCGACAATCGGCCGTAAAATTCACAAAAATGTATGAATTTTAGGAAATCGAATAATGCAGAATTATATATAAGCGGGAAATTGTAAAACGCCCGAATGCCCTGTAATATTGCCTCTCGCACTATCACGATCTTAGACGATGATTATGTAAAAATTGCGACATCAGACCGCCTTTATATCTGCATTGTCGAAATATAGCCATTTCCCCGAAGCCAATTATAGCAGCACTGTAACATACACACTAAAGCAAACAAACGCACACACTCAACTCGGGTTCCAAGGGCGGAGCCTTTGGCGGGGACGGGGGCAGCGCCCCAG
>CAMWLD010000332.1 GCA_947175005.1 uncultured Ruminococcus sp.
GGTTCATGCATATAGGGGGCGTGGGTCACCCCCCTCCCCTCTCTTTGGGTGTCCTCCTTTGCACCTTCACTTGCAGTTGCCAGCCAATTAAAGCATTTAAAAAACAAAGTCACATTTCATTTGACAGGCAAGTCACAATTACCAACAAATAAAAGCTTTTCAAAACTCATTCACATCAACACAACGCAGCTCCTCGGTGTGGTAGGGGAGAAAAGTCGGTTCACGGCATGGTAGGGGACAAAGCCATTCCTCGGCGTTTGAGGAAAAAAAGCCCCTCCCCCGGCGCATGAGGGGAAAACAGCCCCGCAGCGTTTGAAAACATTAATATTTTTCTATAATTTATAAAAATGTTAATCATTTAATTAAATCCATACTATTGACAATTTATTCCGACTTTGGTATAATAAAAGTGTATTTGTAAATCTGCGTTACAAACGCTTTTGAATAGGAGTCTTTAAAATGAAATGGACAGGCCTTAACGAGCTTCGTGAAAAATATCTGAGCTTTTTTGAAAGCAAGGAGCATTTGCGTATGGCAAGCGCAAACCTTATCCCTAAAGGCGACAACAGCCTGCTGCTGATAAACAGCGGCATGGCGCCTCTGAAAAAATTCTTCCTCGGCACGGAGAAGCCCCCCCGCCAAAGGGTCACTACTTGCCAGAAATGCATACGTACCCCCGATATTGAGCGTGTGGGAAAAACCGCCCGCCACGGTACTTATTTTGAAATGCTGGGCAACTTTTCTTTCGGGGATTATTTTAAAAAGGAAGCCATTGCATGGGGCTGGGAATTTCTGACAAAGACCCTTGAAATCCCTGCGGACAGGCTTTGGATAACCGTCTTTGAAAGCGACGACGAGGCGGCGGAGATATGGCAAAATGACATAGGAATCCCCCCCGAGCGGATAATCCGCTTGGGCAAAGCAGATAACTTTTGGGAGCACGGCAGCGGACCCTGCGGTCCTTGCTCGGAAATACACTTTGACAGGGGCGAGGAATACGGTCCCTTTGAAAGCTTTGAACAGGCAAGCGACTGCGACAGAATAATCGAAATATGGAACCTGGTATTCTCCCAGTTTGACAGCGACGGCAAGGGCAATTACACGGAAATGGCACATAAGAATATCGACACGGGTATGGGTCTGGAGCGCCTTGCCTGCGCTATGCAGGGAGTGGACAACCTCTTTGAGGTGGACACGGTAAAGAATATCATGAAAGCCGTCAGCGACATTGCGGGGATAACCTATAAGGAAAACGAAAAATCGGACGTTTCTCTGCGCGTTATCACCGACCACATCAGAAGCACCACATTTATGGTAGGGGACGGCGTTACCGCCTCCAATACGGGACGTGGATATGTTCTCCGCAGACTTTTGAGAAGAGCTGCCCGTCACGGCAGACTTTTAGGTATAAAAGAACCGTTCCTTTATAAGGTATGCGACAGGGTTATCGACGAAAACAAGAGCGCATATCCCGAGCTTGAGGAAAAGCGTGAATATATTAAAAAGCTTATTTTAAGTGAAGAGGAACAGTTCGCCAAGACCGTTGATTCGGGGCTTGAGGTTCTTTCAAAAATGCTTGCCGCATTGCCCGAGGGAGGAACTCTGGGAGGCGAGGACGCATTCAAGCTTTCCGATACCTATGGCTTCCCCATTGACCTGACGGTGGAGATTGCCGAGGAAAAGGGTATAAAAGTTGACCGTGAGGGCTTTGACCGCTGTGTGGACGAGGCAAGACAGCGTTCAAGAGAGGACAGACTGGCAAAAGGCGGTTCATCATGGGATGAGGACGCTATGGCAGGGCTGACATTGCCTAAGACCGAATTTACGGGATATGATTATACCAAGCTTACCGTAACCGCCAATGTTCTTGCAGTGTTTAAGGACGGCAAGGAAACGGACGAGGTGAGCGAGGGCGAGGAAGCTGTAATCATTCTCGACCGCAGTCCCTTTTACGCCGAAAGCGGCGGACAGGTGGGAGACAGCGGCGCGATTACCATTGGCGAAAGCCGTTTCTCCGTCACCGATACCAAGAAAACTCCCAAGGGGCATTACCTGCATATAGGCTTTGCGGATAACGGGGGCATTTCCAAAGGCGACGTTGTTACCGCAGAAGTGGACGTGACCAGACGATATGACATTATGAGAAATCATACCGCCGCTCACCTTTTACAGGCAGCTTTGCGTAAGGTTCTGGGAGATCATGTTCACCAGGCAGGTTCTTATGTAGATCCTCACCGCTGCCGCTTTGACTTCTCTCATTTTGAGGCGGTAACAGCCGAGCAGCTGGCAAAAATAGAAGAGATCGTAAATGAAAATATATTCGCGGCAATTCCCGTGACCATGACCGAAATGCCTATCGAGGAGGCTCGGAAAATGGGGGCAATGGCGCTTTTCGGAGAGAAGTACGGCGATATTGTAAGAGTAGTCGAGGCAAAGGACGTTTCCGTGGAATTCTGCGGAGGCACACATATAGACAACACCGCAAGACTGGGGCTTTTCCATATTATTTCGGAAAACTCGGTAGCAGCGGGCGTGAGAAGAATCGAGGCTGTAACAGGTTCGGGAGTGCTGGGACTTATGGGGAATTATTATAAGCTCCTTTGCGAGTCCGCAGCAGCAATGAAGATAGCCAAACCCGAGGACGTGCCTGTTAAATGCGCAGCGCTTACCGCCGAGGTCAAGACACTGGAGAATGAAAAAGCCGCACTTAACTCTAAGCTTGCCGCTTCACAGACAGGGGATATTATGGCAAATGCAGTTACCGTCAAGGGAATGAGTGTGGCGACAGTGCAGTTGTCGGACGTGCCCGGGGACGCACTGCGAGCAATGGGCGACGATGCAAGGGATAAATATCCAGACGGAATTATTGTTTTTGCGAGCGTAAGCGGAAAGAGCCGTTCATTGCTGTGCGTGTGCGGAAGTGAGGCCGTAAATGCAGGAGCTAACGCAGGAGCGATCGTCAAAGCAGTTTCCGCACTTACAGGAGGCAAAGGCGGCGGACGAAAGGAAAGCGCCATGGCAGGAGCAGGCGAAGCGATCAGCTTAGAGGAAGCATTAAAAGCCGTACCCGAAGTAGTAACGCAAATAGTAAATTAAACAACCAACAAGAACACACACTTAACTCAGGTTTCCAAAGGGGGGACCCCTTTGGCGGGTCAAGGGCAGCGCCCTTGCGGGGGA
>CAMWLD010000333.1 GCA_947175005.1 uncultured Ruminococcus sp.
GTTGTGGAAGTACTGCTTCGGCAGAAAAATACAGCGTTCGTTTTCCACCGCCGAAAGCCCGCTCCACGCAGGGTTTGAGGCAAGTATATCTTCATATGACTTCCTTGCCTTTTCCTCGTCCGAACCCATTATCGTTATGAAAATAAAATCGGGGTCACGCTCAATTATTTCTTCAACGCTAAGCTCTTTAAGCAGGGACGGAACTGTATCTGCAATATTTTCGCAGTTCATATCAGCAAGCATTTTTCCAGTCATTGTGTCGCCGCCCTTTGCCTTTATCCCCGTGGAAAATGCGCGGAGGTACAGCACGGTTTTCTGCTCCTTATTTTTTTGCTCCGAAATAATTTCATTTATTTTTTTCTGAACCGCTTCGCCGTTTTTTTCGTACAAGTCCTGCCTGCCGGTTATTTCGGTGCAAATTTTAAGGACGTTTAAATAGTCCGCAAAATCCTCCACCTCGAACAAAGCGCAGGTTATGCCAACTTGCTCCAAGGTTTCCGCAAGCTCTGTGCCGCCGTGGGCCGTGGAAGAAATAATTGCAAAATCCGCCTCACCGTCGATAAGAAGCTCCGCAGAGGGGGAATCCAGCAGACCGATATTCACCGTTCCGTCGGGGAGTGCAAAACGTTTGTCGTTAAAAACGTCCTCTGTGGCAAATGAAACAGTTCCTCCCGCAAGCTGCCATATGTCTGCAAAGCTGCTTGTAAATACCGCTGTTTTCTGCGGATTTGACACGGTGACTGTCCTGCCTGCCGAGTCGGTAAATGTAACTTCTCCGCCGCTTTTTATATTGGTTTCCGAAATTATTTCATTTTTATTTTGAACGGTTTCGTCGTTTGTCCCGCAGCCCGAAATTAAGAAAATTACAAGTATTGCCGCAAATATTTCTGCTAATTTTTTCATGCGGATATTGCCTCCTTTTTAGGTTAATTCAGTATTGTAACACAATTTTTTCTGATTGTCAAGAAAGGTAAAAATGCCCTCAACCTACGCTGTGAAGCCATTTAGGTAAAATTACGCCGTCAAATTACACATAAAACCTATATACTTAATAGATTATTTTTGCTGATATGACAAAATCCTTCCAAAGCTATTGACAAATGCCTTGCAAAGAGTTATGATAGTTTTGCTGATAAAACCTATCTGTATAATATGTAATATCTGTTAAATATTTCATATCTGAATAGTATGATTTAAATGGAGGTTACTGCGTTGATTTATAAAAGAATAGCTTTGAGCGGTATTTTCTGCGTTGACGCAGGAGGAATAGCCCGATGCTGAGTGTGAAATAAATTCCGTTCTGTCATGGAGACAAGTACAAATATAAAAATAAATTTTTGAAACGAGGTAATTACAATGAAAAATATATTTAAGAAAACAGCAGCTATCGCATTGACAGCCGTGCTTGCGGTTTCGCTTTCGGCTTGCGGAAATAAGGACAGTGAAAGCGGTACATCTGCTGACGATAACGGCGGAAGCAGCAGTTCTATTTCGCTTACAAACGTATCATATGACCCGACGAGAGAGCTTTACAGCGCATACAACGAAATTTTCAAGGCACACTGGAAAGAGCTTACTGGAAACGACATTGAGATAACCCAGTCACATGGCGGCTCTGGAAAACAGGCTCTTGAGGTTGCAAACGGTCTTGAAGCAGACGTTGTTACACTTGCTCTTGAGTACGATGTAAAGGCTGTTCAGGATGCTGGACTTATTGAGGATGGCTGGGTAAACGAGTTTGATCTTGACAGCTCGCCATACACATCAACTATAGTTTTTCTTGTAAGAAAGGGCAATCCTAAAAATATTTTGGATTGGGACGATCTGGTAAGAGATGATGTTGGAATAATTACTCCGAATCCCAAGACTTCGGGAGGTGCAAGGTGGAATTATCTTGCGGCATGGGCATGGGCTGATAAACAATACGGCGGCGATGAAGCACAGATAAAGGATTACATAAAGAAGCTTTTCCAGAACGTCCTTGTGCTTGATTCGGGCGCAAGAGGCGCAACAACAAGCTTCGTGGAAAACGGTCAGGGCGACGTGCTGCTGGCATGGGAAAATGAAGCTTTCCTGTCAAAGCAGGATTATCCCGATGATTATGAAATAGTTACCCCAAGCATAAGCATACTTGCACAGCCTTCTGTTGCGATAGTTGATACGGTCGTTGACAAGCGGGGCACAAGAGAAGCTGCGACGGAATATCTCTCATACCTTTATTCAGAAGAGGCGCAGCGTATTGCGGGAGACAATTATTACCGTCCCTCAAATCCCGATATTTTAAAGGAATATGAAAATGTATTCGACCTTAATATAAACCTTGTAACAATAGCCGATTTCGGCGGCTGGGATTCTGCACAGGCAACACATTTTGCAGACGGCGGCGTGTTTGACGAAATATATGAGCAATAATTTAAAATTATAAAATTCTTCATTGATCGGAAAATTCCGCCGTAATGCGCTGTCAAAGGTCATTCGGCGGATTTCTTCCGATAGTTCAAATTTGGAGGAATTGCAGATATGAAAGCAAAAAATAAAAGGGTGATTCCTCTTTTTGGATTATCCATGGGCGTTACCCTTACAATGTTAAGCATTATAGTGATAATACCGCTTGCGTCGCTGGTGGTTTTTACGGCGCAGATGAGCTTTTCGGATATTATTGCGACCATAACCAGAGCGAGAGTTCTCGCAAGCTTTAAGGTAAGCTTTCTTACAGCTTTTGTCGCCTCACTGATAAATGCGGTAATGGGAGTGATAACGGCATGGGTGTTGGTAAGATATGATTTCCCGCTCAAAAGGCTTATTGACGGCATGATAGAGCTTCCGTTCGCACTGCCGACGGCTGTTGCGGGAATTGCACTTACTTCTCTTACGACCGATAACGGATTGATCGGAAAATTTTTTGCAAGGTTCGGCGTAAAGATAGCATATACAAGAATAGGAATAACAGTTGCCCTTGTGTTTATCGGCATACCGTTTGTGGTAAGAGCAGTTCAGCCCGTTCTTGAAAAACTAAGTCCTGTGTATGAAGAAGCGGCTGGAATAATGGGAGCAAGCAGGACAAAAATTTTTTGGAGCGTTATTTTCCCCGAGATACGTCCAGCGGTTTTCACGGGCTTCGGACTTGCGTTCGGCAGGTGTTTGGGCGAATACGGCAGCGTTGTTTTTATAG
>CAMWLD010000334.1 GCA_947175005.1 uncultured Ruminococcus sp.
CGGTCATATCCAATGTGGGGCGGATAAAAATGCCCGAGGAATTTGACGGACTGATAAAGCGTTTTTCGGTAATAGTCAGCACACAGAATATCCAGCTGAACATCTGTTCCTATAACGATACCCTGCAAATGGGCTTTACCTCTTCATTTGCAGCCTCCGACGTTCAGCGTGAATTTTTCCACCTGCTCACAAGCCATGATATAGCAGTGACCATAAGAAGCAACGACAGCTATTAGAAGCAAGAATTTAAGAAGCAAGAGGCAAGACGTTCAGCGTCTAACCTCTGACATCTAACATCTGAAAAGGAGCGATCGCATATGCAATATTGCAGAGGCTGCAAGGTAAGCGTGGACGGCAAAAAATCCCGCTGTCCCCTTTGCCAGGGAGAGCTTACGGGCGAGCCGGAGGAGGAAATGTACCCCGCCTTTGCGCCCCCACGTTTCGGAAGCTCGTTTATAGTAAAGATTATCTCCTTTATCGCCATTTCCGCAGGGATAATCTGCCTTGTTACCGATTTTCTTTTAAGCGAGCGGCTAAGCTGGTCGCTCATCTCGGTAGCGGGGATAATCTGCGCATGGATAACGACTACGGTCGCTGTCACCTACCGCAAAAGAGTGCTAAAAAATATCACCTGGCAGCTGTTTCTCATTACCGCACTGTCGGTCATATGGGACAGGTTCACGGGCTGGCACGGCTGGTCGCTGGACTTTGTGCTGCCCTGCGCCTGCGTGTGCGCCACGGGGTCGATACTGCTGCTGGCAAAGCTGCTGAAAATGAAAACAGGTCAGTATCTGCTTTATATGATAATAGGCGGCTTATACGGTCTGCTGCCTTTCGGCTGCATTGCCGCAGGACTTGTGAATATAAAATATCCCTCGGTGATATGCTCGGGGATAAGCGCAATCTTCATTGCCGCTCTGCTTATTTTCCGCGGCAGGAGCACCAAAGCGGAAATGGAACGCAGGCTGCACCTTTAGAGGTTAGAAGTAAGAGGTAAGGAGTAAGAAGGAGGCGTCCTTAAATGAGCTTGGGAAATTTTATAATGGGAGCGCTTGTTACACAGCTGATTTCGGATGCGGTGAAAAAAAACAGGGAAAAGTCACAGAACAGTCCGGAAATGTTTTACGAAAAAAAGAACGACGGCAGCATTAGGAATAATGATAGGTCATATGTATTAAAGCCCGACAGTTCGGGCATAATTCACGGAAAAGACAAGATTTTCCGTCTTCACCCGGTCCCGCCCTGCAAGGATATTCCCGATAACTTTACGCCTTATGAGGGAGCGGATATGACCTGCGCCGAGGCTGACGCGGCAGGCTTTGAATTTAAATGCTTTGACCGTTATCATGGGGTGGATTTTTGTCTTTCAGAGGGCTTTCTCCGCCGTAAAATAGACGGAAAATTTATTTATGTAAACCGCTGGCAGTGTAACAGCGAGGGGATACCCGGCTGCGTTATTACCGGCTGGCACGGAAAGGACGAGACAGTAAGGGTGCCGTGTAAGATCGACGGCAGACCCGTGTTGAGGATAGAAAAAGGAGTTTTCAGGGAGAAAAATATCCGCGAAATATATCTGCCGGACTGTCTGCTTGAAATAGGTGACAACGCTTTCGAAAAATGCCCCGCCCTTACAAGGGCAAGACTTTCTAAGGAGCTTATAAGCATAGGCATCGGCGCTTTTTGGCAGTGTGACCGTCTTGAAAATGTATATTTGGGTAACGTAAGGTATATCGGGACGTGTGCCTTCGGCTGCTGCTCTGCACTCAGGGAGATAAGGCTGCCCGATATGGTTGAGTACATCGGTAACAGAGCATTCGCTGATTCGGGAATAGAAAAAATGTGCTGGAACATTATTTTTTATGCAGGCGATCATATTCTTTCGGGAACGCCTTTTTGGAAACAGCATTTTTTCATTGTTTTGGGAGACAGGATACAGAAATGTTATTTCAGGACCGACGGAGAAATATTAATAGAGGATCCCGGTATTACCTGCGTAGGCGACAGAGCTTTTGTGGGAGCGCAGGCAGAAAAGATAACCTTTTCCGATAGAGTTCGTTAGATAGGCAGAAGTGCCTTCAGTACCGGGGGCACAGGGCGGGACATTAAGGAAATATACGCACCGGGGGCGTTCCGTTTTGGATACGAATGCTTTGGCAGAGGGCAGAAGATAACCGTTTCCAAAGAGGCTGAATTTAACTCAAACCGCATTGCTGCGGCAGGTTATCTGCATTTGGAAGAGGATTCCTTTATTTATACGGACATGGAAAAGCGTTATATCGGCGGCAGCAGTGAAAAACCGTGCGTTTGTGTTATGGTGCGGAATATTCTTGCACGGGTGGAGTCAGGGCCAAGAATTGCAGTCAGTGACTTCCCCCGTGGGATACTCACTCTTTCCGAGGACGGCAGCACCCTTACAATGGATGACCGTGTGGAGTACACTGCTGCAAGGCATATCCCGAATTTAGGGGCTAAAAAGCTTATAGTCAGCCGTAATATGGACACCCTGCGCAGCTTTGGTTCTATAGAGGATTTCGAGGAAATAGTTTTTCAAAGGCCTGAGGTTTTTGCTCGTGAAAAAGTACCCTTTCACCCGAAAAAATCTGTCATCATAAGATTTAAGTTTAACCTTTCCTCATACGAAAAGCCTATAGACAGCGCTGTTCTGCTTTATCTGCCAAGCGTTGCAGATAATTCCCCCCAGGCTGAAAGGCTTTACGCTCTATATGACCGCTGCCTTGGCAAAGAATTTAATTTCGCTCGTTATGACAGTGAGATCCTTGGACTTGTTTCCTCCTACCATGCACGGTTTACCATAGCCTATCTGCGCCTTAAAGGCGGTTATAAGCTTAGTTCCGGGGCACGGGAGCGTTATGAGAATTTCCTGCTTGCACACAGGCGCAAGGCAGAATCTTTCGCCATACAGCACGGTGATACCGACCTGTTATCACTTTTGGAAAAAATACCGGCCCAAAAAGGAGACCTTCATAATACAGCACCTCAAAGCAGCCCGCGCCCTGTGTCCGTCAATGCCGTCCGCCCCGTTCCCGCAAAGCCCGATATGGACGTTCCCGATAACTTTACGCCTTATGAGGGAGCGGATATGACCTGCGCCGAGGCTGA
>CAMWLD010000335.1 GCA_947175005.1 uncultured Ruminococcus sp.
CACTGCCGGGATAACCGATTCACAGGGGATATGCCGCAGCAGCAGCGAGGACTTGGGCTACCCTTGCAAAGAGGAACTTGTGCGCTCAAAGCTTGCGGGGATTGACCCGGGGCGTGAGGCGGTGTTTGCGGCTGTTGATGAAGATGATTCGGTTATAGGGTACATACACATAGAAAAATATGATGTGCTTTATTTTGAAACTATGGGAAATATTTTAGGGCTTGCGGTAAGCGGGGAAAACCGCAGGAAAGGCATTGGCAGGGCACTTCTTGAACGTGCGGAGGAATGGGCAAGGGAGAATGGGATAATGTCCGTTCGGCTGAATTCGGGGATAACACGGGAGGGAGCGCATGAATTCTACCGCAAGGCAGGATATGGTGAGGAAAAAATGCAGAAGAGATTTATAAAAAGACTGTGATAAGGCGGAGCTGTGAAATTATCCGCCGTAACGGGGTGTTTTGCACGAATCAAAAGGAGTTGGGACTTTGAAATACAAGGATTACTATGACGAAAATTATGTTAAGGAGTTCGGAGAAAAGCTTGCGGGCGCAAGGGCGGGGTTTGATGTGAAAGCCTTTTGCGGAGCGGTCAAGGGAAAGCTTGACGATAAGGAATTATTCCCAAGGCTGGACTGCATTACGGACGCTATGGAAGCGGCTTTGGGTGATGATTACGGAAAAAATATCGACACGCTTTTCGATATACTGGGAGATGAACTGCCGGGGGCGGAGGGAATGTTCACATACGGCTGGTGGCTTTGGCCTGCGGGGCGGTATGAGGAGAGGCATGGGAATGAAGATCGGGCGCTTTCTCTGGAATTTTTAAAGGAGCTGACAAAGCGGTTCACGGGAGAAAACGCCATACGTCCGCTGCTTAAAGAAAATCCCGCTGCGGCAAGGGCCGCGCTGATTTTATGGACGAGGGAAGAGCGCGTTCATGTGCGCAGGTTGGCAAGCGAGGGCGTAAGGACGAGGCTGCCGTGGTCGCCGAAGCTGTATGCTGCGCTGGAGGAATTTGAAAGGTACACCGAAATACTCACGAATTTAAAGGACGACCCGGAAAAATTCGTGCAGAAAAGCGTGGGGAACAATCTGAATGATCTGTTCAAGGACGCACCCGAAAAGGCGGAATTTATTATAGAAAAATGGCGCGCAATGGGCACAGGCAAGGCGCAGGAATGGATAATAAAGCATGGAATGAGGAATAGGAAAAAGCTTTAAAAAATCATGCCGCCTGCGGACTTTGGAGCAGCGGGGAGGCAAGTTAAAAAATAATAGAAAGTTGGGTTTTTTATGGATTACTATATTAAAGACAAGGACGCTGCCAAATGCCCTTTCGGGATATTCGCCGATCAGGCAGGGTATTTTCCCGAGGCAAGGAAAAGGGCTGTTATTCCTTTTAAGTGCAGCGAATTTTCGGTTGTAAACAGCGAGGGGGATATTGTTTTTACGGGGAAAACGGAATATTTCGGCTTTGACGAGCCGTCGGGTGATGAGGTGTATATTGCCGATTTTTCCGAGGTAAAGGACGAGGGCTGTTACAGGATAACTGCGGGAGGTCAAAGGTCGGCAGAGTTCAGGATAGCAAGGGACGTTTACAAGGGGCTTTCGGAGAGCTTACTCAAGGCGTTCTATTATCTGCGATGCGGCTGCGGGCTGACAGAGGAATTTGCGGGGAAATTCGCTCATGCGCCCTGCCACACTCAAAAGGCTGTGTTATGGGAAAACAGAGATGTCTCTCTTGATGTGAGCGGAGGTTGGCATGACGCGGGAGATTACGGGCGGTATGTGACGGCGGCGGCTTGTGCGCTTTCCCATTTGCTGTATGGCTTTAAGATGTACCCGAAGGCGGCAAAGGCTTTATCTTCGGGGATTCCCGAGAGCGGAAACGGGCTGCCCGATCTGTTGAACGAATGCAGATATGAACTGGAATGGCTGATGAAAATGCAGTCCCCCGAGGGCGGTGCTTACCACAAGGTCACGACCGCAAAGCACGCTCCCTTTATAATGCCCGAGGAGGACAGGCAGCAGCTGTATATTTTCCCCGTTTCATCTATGGCGACTGCGGATATGGCGGCGGTTTGCGCACTGGCGGCAGGGGTTTACAGGGAATATGACGGCGAATTTGCCGAGCGTCTGAAAAGAACTGCGCTGGCGGCTTACAAATGGCTGGAGGAAAACCCGAAATTCATCGGCTTTGACAACCCCGAGGGCTGCGGCACGGGGGGCTACGGTGAAAGGGACGATCATTCAAACCGCTACTGGGCGGCGGCGGAAATGTATGCGCTGACGGGAGAGGAAAAGTATCATGAGGATGTTCATAAAGCCCTGCAAAAGCAGTTCCCGCTGACGTTTCTGGGATATGAGCAGATCGGCGGGCAGGGTTCGCTGGCGTACCTGCTTTGTCCTCACAAGACAGACCCGTCCCTGCGGGCGAAGCTTATTGAGGCGTTCACGGACAGGGCGGCTTATTTAAAGAAAATATCCGATAAATGCGGCTACGGCGTTGCTATGGGCTTGCCCGATTACCACTGGGGCAGCAGCATGGAGATATTAAAGCGGTGCATGGTCTTTAAGATAGCGGACTTTTTCTCGGGAAATGACGAATACAAAGAATACGCTTTGGGGCAGATACACTGCATAATGGGGGTAAACGCTTTGGGGTACAGCTATGTTACGGGACAGGGAGAATTCTGCTGCAACGATCCTCATCTGCGGCCTGCTTATGCGGACGGGATAGAGGAATGCATTCCCGGATTTGTTGCGGGAGGAGCAAACGGCAATCCCTGCGACGGGCCCGCAAAGGCGCTTATTCCCGAGGACACTCCCCCTATGAAATGCTATGCGGACGTTGCGGGCAGCTATTCTCTGAATGAGGTCACCATTTACTGGAATTCGCCGGGAGTTATGGCGATGCTGGCTATAGCGGAAACGGAATAATACATAGAGGGTATGTAGATTTTTATATGTAAATACCGTAATTTTACATATATGTTAAAAAACAGGCAAATATTTTGTACGAATTGCGTATTGTAATTTTGGTGAAAAAAGTGTATAATTAATAATGGATTTTTGTTTTGACTGCACAATTCAGATGCAATGTGGGACAAGGG
>CAMWLD010000336.1 GCA_947175005.1 uncultured Ruminococcus sp.
AGGCGGCAGACTTTTCGAGGAAGTGGAAAAGCTTGCAAGGGAGCTTGACTGTGTAAAGCTCGAATGGAAATGCATTTCATGGAATGAAAACGCCAAGGGCTTTTATGAACGTCACGGCGGAGTTTCCGACGGAGAATGGCTGACCTTTGACAAGAAGCTTTGATGTTTGACATTTCACGGAACACGTCAATAAAATAATGAGCATAATTTCAGTTTATCAGAAATAAAACAAATACAACCGCAGCCAAGAAAGTGCGCTGCAAAATAAACCGAAAGGCGGTCACAATATGAAAAATACCATATTCACAGGTGCGGGAGTTGCTATAGTAACCCCCATGAATGCCGACGGCAGCGTTAATTACGACACGCTGGGCAAGCTGATAGATATGCAGCTGGCAGGCAGCACCGACGCTATCATAATCTGCGGCACAACCGGCGAATCCTCCACACTCACCGACGACGAGCACAGGGAATGCATTCGCTACACTATCGAGCGTGTTGCAAAGAGAGTTCCCGTTATAGCGGGCACGGGCAGCAACGACACAGCCTATGCCATAGAGCTTTCCAAGGACGCCGAAAAAATGGGCGCAGACGCTTTGCTGGTGGTGACACCCTATTACAACAAGACTTCCCAAAGAGGCCTTGTGGCTCACTTTACAGCCATTGCCGACAGCGTGAATATTCCCATTATCCTCTATAATGTTCCCTCCCGCACAGGCGTGAACATCTCCATTGATACATATAAGGAGCTTGCAAAGCATAAGAATATCGCCGCCTCCAAGGAAGCAAGCGGAAATATTTCCGCCATTGCAAAGCTTATCGCAGAATGCGGCGACGACCTGGACGTTTACAGCGGCAACGACGATCAGATAGTTCCCATTATGGCGCTGGGCGGCAAGGGCGTTATCTCCGTGATGTCCAATGTTGCACCGCAGCTTACCCACGATATAGCCGCAAAGTGCCTTGAAAACGACTGTGCAGGGGCTGCAAAGCTGGCTTCCGAAAGCCTTGACCTTGCCAACGCACTTTTCTGCGACGTGAATCCCATTCCCGTTAAGGAGATGCTCAATATTATGGGATATGAGGCAGGGCCTTGCCGTCTGCCCCTTTATGAAATGGAAGAGAGCAAAAAGGAATTTTTGCGCAGCGTGCTTGTAAAAGCAAAATTAATTAACTGATAATTCGGATAAAAATTGACATCTGAATTTTGGACGGTCACTTTTCCGATAAGTTTCAAAAAACCGGCGTATGTCAATTTCATAATAAAACATAGAGGCAGTACGGGCGGCATGGCAAGTAAATTTCTTGCCTCTTGCTTCTTAACATCCTGCCTCTGGTAGGGAAGGAAAATTTAATATGATAAATGTTGCCATAACGGGCGCAAACGGAAAAATGGGCAAGGTAATTGCCTCTATAATCGAGGGACGTGAGGACTGCCGTGTTATTGCAGGTATCGACCTTAACACAGCGGAAAACGGCAAATTCCCCATTGTTGACGAGCCTGCCAAAATGGAGAGCCGTCCCGATGTTATTCTGGATTTTTCCCACCCCTCCGCCCTTGACAAGCTGCTTGAATACTGCATAACCTCGGGTGTTCCCGCAGTTATAGCCACCACGGGCTTTTCCGAGGCGCAAACGGCTAAGATAAAGGCGGCAGCGGAGCAGATACCCATTTTCTATTCATTCAATATGTCCCTGGGTATAAATCTCCTGGCAAGCCTTGCAAAGACTGCCGCAAAGCTCCTTGGAGGACAGTTTGATGTAGAGATCGTGGAAAAGCACCACAATCAAAAGATAGACGCCCCCAGCGGCACTGCCATAATGCTTGGCAACGCCGTAAACGAGGCGCTTGAAGAAAAATATCACTTTGAGTACGACCGCCACTCCCGCCGCATGAAGCGTGAGAAATACGAAATAGGTATGCACTCGGTGCGCGGCGGCACGATCGTAGGCGAGCACGAGATCATTTTTGCAGGGCGTGACGAGGTAATAACCCTCACTCACCAGGCAGCCTCCAAGGAGGTTTTTGCGGTGGGCGCTGTTAATGCGGCGGTTTTCCTTGCAAAAAAAGAGCCGGGGCTTTACGATATGAGCCACCTTGTGGCAGACGGTATGTCGCCCCAGTCAAGAGACTAAGCTGTTGCAAAATGCAATCAAACCGGTGGGCTATTTTAACAAATAACAGTGTTCACATAGCTGTATCATTACAATTATGTGAACACGTTTTATATAAGGAGCGAATAAAATGGAACTGAACAGCTTTTTTAAAAGCATAATTGATATGGACACAGCAGCCGTGGTCATCTGCAACACCGACCATGAAATAATCTACATGAACCCCGCCGCAGTCCAAAGATACGTTAAATGGGGAGGCAGCGCACTTATTGGCAGATCACTGCTTGACTGCCACAATGAGGAAAGCTGCAAGCGGATAAAGCAGGTGACGGCATGGTTTGCCGAAAGTCCCGATAATAACCGTGTCCACACCTTTTTCAATGAAAAGGAAAACAAGGACGTTTACATGATAGCCTTGCGCAACGAAAGCGGCGGGCTTATAGGCTACTATGAAAAGCACGAGTACCGCACCCGTGAAACAGCGCCCTTTTATGAGATGAAATAATTTTGTGCAATATTGCCATATACATTTCCTTAATTTGTTGAAAACATAGATTTTTTTACAATCCTGTTAATACTCTTGACATTTTCTTATAAAAGGAATATAATGATTATAAGAAAAGATTTAGTGGATTTCCACAAAATTACATATTACAGCGGTTAAACTTTTTCGGAAAGTCCCTAAATTTTTCCTGCTTTGAAATTCTTTGTCGGAGTTATCAAATTTTGGGAAAATTTGCGCGTTTGGGAGCCTGGTAGCCCGGATCATTTTGCACCCGCAGTGCAAAGCATTTCCCGAAACAACTAAAGGGAGGAAAAGGTTATGGAAAAAAACACATCTAAGAGCATTGTTCACAGAATTTTCACCGTTATCGAATTTACAGCGGTATTTGCCATGGCTGTCCTGCTGGTGGTTTCGGGGATATTCTTCTGATCACTTTTGCGTATCTGCTGCAGCCCATTGAAGGCTGCCGCAGCATTTTTGCA
>CAMWLD010000337.1 GCA_947175005.1 uncultured Ruminococcus sp.
ATATTATATTGGAGGCAGATCAAATAGATCGGTCGACTTGTCGGTATATCCTCCTGCATAGGTATAATTTGACTTTCCGCTCTTTTTGATCTTGTACATGGCAGTGTCGGCAGCCTCGATAAGGTCCCTGGAATTTTCTCCGCTCTCCTTGAAGAAAGCAATACCGATACTGCAATGAACGACGAAATGATTGCCCGTAGATTCCGAATCAAAGCCCTCGTTAAGGATCTTTATCATATCTGCGGCAACATTTCCCGCGTCGTCTATCACCTTGAGCCTGGTCAGGCACATTACAAACTCGTCGCCGCCCAGTCTGCCGCCGAAGCCCTTGTCAAAGGTCAGCTCCTTAATGGTGTCCGCCACGAATTTCAGAACCTCATCACCGCACTTGTGACCGAATTCATCGTTAAAGTGCTTGAAATCGTCCAGGTCAATGAACATAAGAGCGTCCAAACTGCGCCTTGCAGTGCTTTGCTTTATCTCCTCATCAAGAGTACGTGTAAAGGTAGCACGGTTGTAAAGCTGGGTAAGTGCGTCATAATTTGCCTTTTGCATAAGAGTGATAGCGCTCTTCTTTTCCCTGTCAATATCAACCAGCATACCGATTATCTTGGTGGGAGTCTTGTTGCGGTCGTAGAATTTTCTGCCTCGAATCCTTATCCAGCTGAAATCGCCGTAAATGTTCTTCAGGCGGTACTCGCCCTCCCATTTTTCCCCTCCCGAGGAAACAATTGCCGTAAGGTCGTCGTTATACCGCTTGGCGTCGTCCTTGTGGACCTTCATTTTATAAAGGAAGCTTTCGCTTACACTGTCATCCTTGGCACGGAAGCTGAATTTCTGATTAAAGTTGTTGGAAACATATATCTTGTAGGTTTTGAGATTTATTTCAAATATTACATTGTCCATCATTGAAACGACAGTTTTATACCGCTGTTCGCTCTCAAACATATTGTCGAACATATTGTTGAAAGCAGTGCTTATTTCCCCGAATTCATCATTGGAATTAAGGTCAAGGCGGACATTTGTTTCCCCGTGGTTAAGATTGCTGATAACACGTATGATCTTTCTGATAGGGTGGGTATACTGCACGCTTATAAATACAGAGAGCCCTGCCGCAGCAATGACCAGCAAGATCACCGCTGTGCGCATACCCAAATAATTATTATTAATGGCGGAAGAGGCAGTGCGCTTGTTATAACTGCAAACCAAACTCCAGCCCCCGGTTTCAATGGCAGTTCCGCATACGGTGTAATTACCGTAGCTTGACATGAGCGTTTCCGCCGACACAGCTTCGGAGTAATAGGGGATAGCGTCCTGCAGCTGTTTGCCTATTTCCTTGTATTCCGATACCGACTCAAGTGTTTTGGGATTAGCAAAGCTGCTTGTTATATATTTCCCGTCGGAATCTATCAGCAGAATGCTGGCATAGTTGCTGAAGCCCGCCAGATTCAGCACCCTGTCGATCTTGGAAAGAGTTATCTCCTCACAGACAATGGCTATCTGCTTGTTGGAGTGGGAATAGATCCTGCGGACAATGAAAAAATATCCCTCACCCGCTGCCTTTGGAGTAAAAAATCGGGAAATGCCGTTATTTTTTGTGGCTATTTCTTTGAAATAATCGGCGTTTTGATCCGTTGTGCCCACGTCGTCACGGTCAAAGGCCGCAATGACAATGCCGTCATTGTCAATAATGTACATATCGGTAATATCGTCATATTTCTTGACCGTTTGATTTATAAGATCCGTTGCATATTCTGCATCGGCCATTTCGCCGTTTTCAGCAAAGTTTCGGATAGTTTCATCGGAGGCAAAGGATTTAATGTTCATGGTGTGATTCAAAAGCATTTCATTTATAAAGGCGCTTTTATCGGCGTTGATGTTTTTCATTGATGATACCTGAAAGTCGCTCATGGAGGATACGAATGAGGAACTTGATATTATGTACAATATTATAATGGGAAGTATCGCAACTGCTATAATGCAAGCAGAAAGCTTCAGGCGCAGTTTCATTCCTATCCCTCCTTTTTTACGGACAGTCCGCTGCACATCATGGGCACAGTTATTCCATAACTATTTTACCACAAAAAAGAAAAAAAGTAAATAAGCATTTATGATTTTATAGGTATTTGGAGAATTTTTCGTTATATTCAACAAATTTCAAATCAACAAATTGTTTATTATACATATAAATCCCGCCCATGCCTTGGGCAATATATTCCATATGCCGCATAAGGTGCAGGACGGGATATTTTAGCTTTTATTTTAATAATCATCGCTTATTATAATGTCAGGTTCGTCTGTCAAAGGAGGCTCTGTCCATACGATCGGCGGGGGAGTGGTGGTAGTGGTGGTCTCGGTGGGTATCGTCGGGGGAACGGTAGTCACCCATGGTGTGGGAGATGTTTCCGTAGGTCTTGTTTCGGAGGGAGTGGTCTGTGTGGTCTCGGTGCTTTGGGGATTTACCGCCACGTGCACCGACAGCACCTCGCCTGCCTCCAGGTCAATATATTCTCCCGGATCCATGCTTATCCAGGCAACATAATCGTTGAGGGTGTTGGAGGTCTCATATGCCTTTTCCTCATACTTTATGCCTGCGCTGTTGAGCAGCTCGAAATAATCCTTTTTGTTAAGACCGTAAAAATCGGGTATCATTACCTTAGCGGGACCCATGCTTATTTTAAGAGTGACCTCCTGTCCCTTTTCATAATTGCTGCCCTTTTCTATGGACTGGTCGAAGATTATCCCCTTGTCGTATTCATCGGTGTAGACGTATTCGGGAACAATAGTAAGGTTATCGTTGATTGCGGTATTTTTTACCGTGTCAAAAACCTTGCCTACCAGGTCGTTCATAATATAAATGGTAGTCCCGGGCTTGAATGTGGTCTGTGCAATGCTGCTGTTTTCGGGGGCGTTGGTTTCGATGACCGCCAGCGTAGGCAGGGTGGGAATGGTGCTTGCAGCTCCCTCGGGAGGGGTGGTGAATGCGCCGCTGCTGTCGGATATATTGCCGTTCGGGTCGACTTGTCCGATGCCGGTAAGGGTATCGCCGCCGTTTGGTCGGGTGGTTATTTCGGAAT
>CAMWLD010000338.1 GCA_947175005.1 uncultured Ruminococcus sp.
TCACTATGGTATTCTACAACAACTGCCGGTTTTTCTTCATCGGGATTACACCCCGGAGCATATATAAATTCACTGTCAATATCAATTAAACTCAAATAATCATTAAATTTTTCGGATATATCCGAATCAAGTGAGCCTATTTTATCAAAACATTTTTTTTCATAATCATATATCGAATTGCAGTCCGAATTTGCCAAGTAAGCATAAAATACACGTTCACCTTTGAAAATGCCTGCTGCACAAGTACCGTCAGTATGAATTATCAAAGCACCGTAATACTCTTTATATTCATTGTATATTTCTTCCCTGAAAACGGCATATATGACCATTGCAGCAATTTCTTTATCGGCATAGTCGTTTACATCAGCCGCAGAGGGTTCTGCTGTAAATTTATATGCAATGTTTTCAAAATATCCGGTGCTTGTTTCAGTCGTATCATAAAATATGATATTTTCGGTATTGGCAGCTTCCGTTATCGTTTCACTTGTTACGCTTGAAACAGAAGCAGCAGTTGCTGTGACCGTGTCAGTTTCTTCAGTTACAGTTTTATCCGTCATGCTATCCTCCGCATTATCCGACGATACAGCTGTTTCCGCTGTAATTTCATCCGAAAATGTTTCCGTATTCTTTTCTTCTTCGGCAGCAGCCAATCCTAATTCAAATGTACTGTTGTCGGAACAAGATGCGGCAAGCAGCGCTATTGCCAAAAAAAGATTCGGTAATATATATTTTTTCACAAAGGTTTCTCCTTATGATCTATAAACGCATTTGAACGCCTCAAAATCAATTTATTTTCTCACAGCGTCAATACCGGATTTTCGCTTTCATTGTTGACCATACATATATTATGGGGCTGTTGCACAAAAACAAACAGCCCCATTTATTGAATTAATCAATGCAGTCATTCCACATCAATTGTGACCCTTTCCACATCAATAGGCGCACCGTTGCTTCTGAAAGCAAGCTCGTTGATATCCTCATCGGTAAATCCCATAATATCCACCAAATTCCGCCGCAGACTGCTGACATAGAATGTAACGCTGCCCTCAGCGGTCTCATCGGGAATAAACTCTGCCTCGGTCTCTCCGATAGTGACGATCATTATAACGGGATTCGGACTCATAGCAGATGGTCCCGTGTACTCCGCAACTATCTTCATATCATTCCCCAGCTTATCCATGGATACATCATAATCTGACAGTGCAAAGCTGCAGGATATCTCCTTGCCCATAACCGATTTATGTACAGGTTCAATAACCACATCCTCCGCCAGCAGGGGAATAGTTACAGCCGTTGTTGTAGCCTCTGTAGTGGTAGTGACCGTGGTGGTTTCGGGCACTGTGGTGGTTTCCTCGGTGGTCGTGGTTTCGGGCACTGTAGTGGCAGCCGTGGTCACCTCCGATGTTGCCGCAGTTGTTCTTAGGGTCAGTGTGGTCTGCTGAGAAGGCATATCACTGCCGCCTCCGGCAACCAGCCCTGCAATTATAACTATTGCCGCAACCGCCACAACAGCTCCTATTACTGCCATAGAGGGCTTTTTCTTTTCCTCACCGTCGGCAGGCTTGCTTTCGTCATCTTTGGGTTTATCCTCAACAAGCTTAGCCTCGCTCTTTTCGTCCTTTTTGGATTTTTCCTTTGCAGGATTAGTCTCATTCTTTTCAGCCTCTTTGGATTTATCCTCTAGAGGTTTAGCGTCGCTCTTTTCAGATTATTTGGAATTATCGTCAACAGGTGTAGCCTCACTCTTTTCAGCTTCTTTGGGCTTATCCTCAACAGGCTTAGCTTCACTCTTTTCAGCCTCTTTGGATTTTTCTTCTACAGGCTTAGCTTCACTCTTTTCAGTTTCTTTGGATTTTTCTTCTACAGGCTTATCCTCACTCTTTTCAACCTCTTTGGGTTTATCCTCAACAGGCTTAGCTTCACTCTTTTCGGCCTCTTTAGACTTATCTTCAACGGGCTTAGCTTCACTCTTTTCAACCTCTTTAGACTTATCTTTAACGGGCTTAGATTCACTCTTTTCGACCTTTTTAGACTTATCCTCTACAGACTTAGCATTATCCTTTTCGGTCTCTTTGGATTTTTCCTCAATCGACTCACTCACAGGCGTGCCGCATTCGGGACAAAATTTGCTGTTTTCAAAAAGCTCGGCTCCGCATACAGAACATTTAGACATATCGACAGTACCCTCCGGTTATATTCCCGGGAGGTTACTCCCGAGGTATTTTAATAAATATTTTAATTATATCACAAAAACTTGAATTTATCAATATAATTCTGTTATCCCTTTGTAAAAAATCTTTGCCACGTGGAATAGATTTTCCCGGGAGCAAGTTCTTCATATCCGCTAAGCTCCGCCGCCATGTCCAGATTGGGAGCGTTCACCTGCGCCGTCATTGGCTCGGGGCAGAAATAATTCATAAATCCGTTGTGATTCCAGACAATCCAGAATTTGTATTTTTCGTCAACCTCGTTAAGTATCTGCTTGCCGCTGTCAAGGTCGGTCATGACCGTTCCATGGAAAGGCTTACCGTCCACCGTAAGAACCCCGCCCGTGTACATATCGTTGCAAATGTCCCGCAGTACAGGGCAAGTTCCCTCAACATATTTCTTGTCGTAATCCGTAAGCTTTGCCCGTTTGCCCGTGGGCAGCCAGCGGCTCTTGTTGAACAGGAGCTTTTCCTCCGCAGGCACCTGCAAGCGTATTTTCTCCTGAACGCCCCCATCCACAAAGGGCGCATTTATCGTGGTGTGTGTGGCAATGGATACAGGCAGCATTTTGTCCGAATTATTTATAAGCGTGATCTCGTGAAAAAGTCCCTTTGCGGAAAGCTCGATCTTTATCCGCACCGTGAACTTAACAGGGAAACAGCCATAGAAAAAGTCCCCCTCATCATAAACAAACTCATTCACCACAAAGGCTTTGCCTCCCTTTGCCCCCATGTCGATCACCTTGTAAGCCCTCTTCTGAATGAACCCATGCAGATGATTGCCGAATCTCTCTTCATTCACAGGGAAACGGTACAATGCGTCCGAGGTGCGCACCAGTCCGCTGTCGAAGCG